>CAYGPY010000245.1:0-4765 GCA_964351765.1 uncultured Vampirovibrionales bacterium | reverse complement strand
GTGATATTTTGCTGCCGTTGTGGAGCCATCGTTAGCTGCCATCTTAGCGGCTTCATACACAAACCAAACGCGACCCATCTCTAAAATAAAGAAGAACATCGCTAAGACCAGCGGAATGGTCACGGCAAACTCAACCAAGTTTTGGCCACGGCTTTTACGTCTTTTTTTAGGATGACGTGCTTTATGTTCGGGCTTGTTGCTCATCAGTAAACCTTACTCTTAATTCATGTATCTATACCTAACCAAGAGAAGTATCGGCATTTGAGCTGGTTTCAACAGGTAAAACACGTAAAAATTTACATAAGTTTAAAAAGCCAATCACCCATAAAGAGCAATAAAGACGTAGGAAATAAGATTAAAGCCTTGTAATAGAGCCCTAAAACAGAACTTAGGATTTAATCAACCAATTATCGTACAGGGCCTCTTTTTCAAAATAAGCCAATACAGGCTTAGGCAAAATGTAGCGTAACGGGTTATCGGCCTGGGTTTTACGGTTCAAAATTTGTTGCCGAATCCATGTGGATGAAATCGCAATTTCGGGCAAATTAATCCGTTCTGTGTTGGTTTGATGCGTTTGATCACCAATGGCAACCGTCTCTTCAAAAACACATTCAGGACGACCGGCTTGTAAGAACAAAGCATGATTGACCAACACATTGGCCTCATCCCACTTACCGAGCCCTAGAAAGGCGTCACTACCGATAATCATAGGGATACGCAGGTTATCGGTTTCGATATTAGGATGAAGGCGACGTAATGAGGCCACGGTGTACGTTGGCCCGTTTACATCTTGCTCAACGTCACTAATGTTAAAACGCGGGTTATCTTCAATGGCAAGCTCCACCATTTTGTAGCGATGCGCTGAAGGCAACAGATCAGGCTGTTCCATACGGTGTGGCGGATGCCCTGCAGGTACAAAGGTAATGCTGTTAAAGCCCAACGCCTTGCCATATTGCACCAAGGCAAGTTGGGCAATCATAAGGTGAGCCATATGCACGGGATTGAAGGTGCCAAAGAAATAGCACGTATCAATCGAGGAGCTACCATTAGGTTGTGGGAGTGTGGACGAGGTCATCCCTAGTAAAATCCTGTCTAAGCAAAACAGCGAGGTTCATAGCCCTATTCTACACAAAGCAGTTGGGAATAAAAAGAATTCTGTACATCACTAGGTACTAGTCTTTCAGAGTTCAAACCCTTTCAACGTAAAGATACATAACATAAAGGATAAAGAAAATGACTGTTTTTGCCGATACATGAGCTAATACAAGGTTCTATGAGCTAATAAAAATTGAATTAATCGCTTACAAACTTCCTTCTGGAGCATAAAACAAGGAGCCAACATCCCATGGGCTTTGACGGTGTCAGACCAACATGTGGCGCAGATCACTTGAATCCGTATAGTGCGGATCAAGCGGCACGAACTGACAATGCAAAAAAACCGCAAGTTAAAAAAGCCCGCCCTGATGAAAAGGCGGATCACGTACATAAAGACTTGCCTCATTACGATACAGAGGAAGAGAACAAAAATCCGCCGTTGAGTGATGATGAAATCGAAGAAATTCTTATGTTTGCTAAAGTCCGAGGCATTATGCATCAGGCGATGACCAAGGGCGATGACTACGTATTTCAGATCAACCCCGACACGGGTGAAGTTGATCTCATCCATGGTCCTACAGGGGATGCTGTAATGAGCTTTACGCCATCTGAACTGATGGACGTGATGGATAAAATAAAGCGTTATGAAGGTGTGCTAACCGACAGAGCGGGATGATGGGATGGGATTGTATTTATTTGTATTTTGATGCATCACATCCCCATAATTTAAAAACCGCTCTATAATAAAACCTATGGTTTCAGTACACATTTTAGAGAGCCCCCAATTGCCTGACAATCAGGCGAGTGATATTGCCCAGCAATTAACGCAAGCATGCAACGTTAGTGCGCAATGCACCTACAAAAACGTGCAAAGCGCTCAAAATTTGGGTGAACTCAAAAAACACCTGCAAACGTCTCAAGAGCCTGCTGTGATCTTATTTTCAGCAGAAGATGTACACGTTCAAATCATTGCCTCTGACCTACGCAATACCTCGCGCAACGTGGTGCCTGTTTGCTTATTAAAAAGCAAGCAAATGGAGTCCTTAAATCCATTTGAAATCAACACGCTGACCCTCTTAAATCAATTTAATTCCAAACTCGAACAGCATCAATTGATTAATACCGTCTCCTTTGCGTGTAAGCAAGCGACGATTCTCGATAATCTAGAGCAATCGGCTCAACTTGATAGCGATACCGGTCTCTACAACACCCGCTACTTTATGAACCGACTGGGTGTAGAAATGTCACTAGCCAAGCGTCACTTAACACCATTGGCAACCGTTGTTTTGGGTGTGGGCTTCTATAAAATGTATCAAGATAGCTACGGCGTTAATTTTACCGATGCCTTGTTTAAGCACTTGGCTGACATTGTAAAAGAGCACATCCGTCACGAAGATTTGGTGGCCCGTGTGGCTGATGATGAAATTGGTATCTTATTACCTCGCAGTACCGAAAAAGGAGCTCGGGTATTGGCCAGCCGGATTGTGGAGTCCATTGGCAAGAAAACCTTTGATTTTGACGGGCAAATTGAAGAACTTGTGGCCTTTGCTGGTATTTCCAGCTACCCGGTGCTTGATGACGATGACGCCGATCGCGAGACGATTTTACGCTATGCCCGTCATGCCCTGCACAATGCTCGGTGTTCTGATGACGATAGCGCTGACACCTCTGTTCAGCTCTTTTCAGAAATCACGCCTAATCTTTAACTATCAATACATTTGATTCCTTTTGATTGTATTGCTTTAACCCCTAATACAGATGGGAACTTTACCTTACGCTAGGGTTCTATTAAGATGGAGAGTCTCTCGTTAAAGTGTAAGTTAACGTAGCTCACTATTTTCATAGCAACAATAAACAGGTAAGGTACCCACACTATTATGCTTCGTGGCTTCAGCACACAATTTATTAAACAAACCTACGCCGTGGTATTACTTAGCGTTGTTATGGTATTGATGACCTCCTTTGCTCAGGCGATCACAGTCATCGCCCCTGATGTGGGGTATCACCCCAAGGGCAAAAAAGTAGTCTATATCGAAGAGGTCCCTGCTGATATTGAAATCACGGGCGTTAAAGTTCACGACCCCAGCTACGTGGCTAAGTGGGAAATGTATACAGGTAAAAACGTCTACAAAGTGCCTGAAGAAAACATTCACCGTATTGAACTTAAAGGCACGGCTGGCCCAAGCGGCAAAACCTATATGGTTGACTTCAGTGCGTTTCAAGACGCTGGTGACTATGAGCTTCATATTAAAACCGACGAACGCACCAACGAGTACGAAGCGGTTAAAGTCATTAAAGCCATTAGTATTTCTGAATACACATACTGGGATCGCATTAAATCCATTGTGCGCCCTATTTATTTTCAGCGCAGCGGCAAAACCCTTGAAGGCGATAAAGACAGTAAATTCTTTTTCTACGATTGCTATGTAGACGAAAATCTGCCCCTACTCGCCAGTGATGGCATAGACATCGGCAAGCGCTTTAGTGCTCACGGTGGCTGGTATAAAGCCGGTATGCGCGATAAAGAAGTGCTTGATAACGCACTGGTTTCAGCCAACCTGATGGCAATGAGCGAAGCCACACCAAAGCCATTTCGATACTTTCGTCTTGATTACCCTATCAACGAGCAAGAACTCGGTGCCGTGCCGGATCTCTTTATTGAAATTAAACACGGGTTGAACTTTATCTTGGCTATGCAAGAACGCGACGGGCGTATCCATAAAGGCGTGTATGGCATTAACGACACCTGTGATTTTGATGTGCCCTTAAGCATCAAGCTCAGTACCCCTATGAGACGATTTGTTCGAGTAGGGACGCTGAATGACACCGCTGGTGGTGTAGCAGCATTGGCAATGGCAGGGCGTGTTCTAAAAGAACGTGACATTAGTTTTGCCGTAAAGTACTTGCGTGCCGCCGATAGTGGCTGGTTGGCAATGGCCAAAAACTGGGGCGCTAAAGAGATGATTGGCAATCCGTGGGCATTTTGGGCAACCGTGGAACTGGCCTTAACCACCAACAAGGACGCCTACCATCAGCTGGTTCTCGCTCAATACAATAGCTACCTTCAACAAGGCAGCTTATCAGAGCTGCCCGCTGACAGTCCGCTTCTTGTTGCCTTAAGCAACTATGCTTTACTGGCAAACAAGGACCTGCCTTTGGTTTCAGTCGCTAAAAAACGCATTACCGATGCCTTTAACCAAGCCGCGGGAAAGATTTCAGCAGATGTTCGCCATGCGCCTTTAACAGCGGGGTTGAAATCAAACACAGCGTTTTCAAATGGCTCCAATGATATGCTGACTCGCCACGGATTAATTTTGTTATTAACCTATCGCTTAAATGAAACCGTTTCTTATCGTGATTCAGCCAACACCATTTTGAACTATGTGTATGGCGTGAACCCACTGCATAAAACATTTTTAACAGGTACGCCAAGTGAAAAAACCAAAGATCCCGTTCAGCATATGTTCTTACCGCGATACCTCGAAAAGCTAAAAGTGTACAGCCTTGATGGTTATTTTATAGCCGGGCCCGACAATGCACCCACCGATGGTAAGACACCGGCTGGCCTGGGCGTACATAGCTATGTCGATAACAATGAAGCCATCTCCGTCAACAGTATTCAAACGGCTTATAATGCTCGACTTGCTTATTTTGTAACGCTCTTAAACAA
>CAYGPY010000244.1:0-4774 GCA_964351765.1 uncultured Vampirovibrionales bacterium | reverse complement strand
TCTGCACCTTCTCCTCCTTATACACCTTCGCCACCAGCTCCACCTTCGCCTCCTTGGCCACCTTCGCCACCTTTCCCTCCTTATCCACCTACGCCACCAGCGCCACCTTTGCCGCCTTGACCGCCTTTGCCACCAGCGCCACCAACAGAACCAAGTCCTGCTGCGCCACCGTTAGAGACGATACGAGCGCCTTCAAAGTTGGTAAATTCATCGTTGTAACTAAAGGCAATTAAACCACCATCGCCACCATCGGCACCGTTAAATCCTTGGCCACCGTCAGAACCGGCTTGGCCTTTAGCACCCTTAGCACCTTTGGCACCGTTTTTAGCGGCACTGCCAGCATCGCCTGTTTGCCCAATAGCGCCATCGGTACCGTCAGTACCGTTTTTACCGACGTGACCATTATGGCCTCTAAATCCGACTGTGCCATTAAAACCATTTTTATTTTGACGGTTTCCGTTGGCGCCACTACGGCCATTTTGACCATTCGCACCGTTTTGGCCAGCATCGCCAGCATCACCATTTAGGCCATCTATGCCTTTTCCGCCATTTTGTCCGTCTGCACCATTTTCACCGGCTGCGCCTTTGGCACCTTTGGCACCATTCTTTCCTGCAGTACCGTCAATGCCTACAGCCGTTGCGTCGCCACCGGTACCACCACGGGTAACCATTGCGCCGTCGTTAAAAATATCATCGTTAGCAACCGCGATTAATGTACCGCCATTACCACCCGCTACAGGACCGGTTTTTCCAGCTTGATCCGCACCGTTACCACCGTTAGAGGCAACAGTGCCTTCGTTATAAATATCATTAGCAGCGGCCAAGATAATGGTACCGCCATCACCAGCACGCTCGGCTGTTACGTGTGGTTCTTCATTTGTTCTAGCAACAGCAAAAGTATCAACAGGTGGTGGATCAGCAACAGGTGGTTTACCGTCAACGTCGCCATAGCTATTGTTACTGGCTAAGTCATCGGTACCGCGTGTTGTAATAACACCGGTTTCACCAATAACGATGCTACCGTCGCCTTGAAACTCGCCGTCTGTTTGTTTTGCTAAGCGAGGGTTGTTCTTAAGTTCTTCTAAGCGATCAAGGTGTATTTGCTTTTCTTTAGCCGTCATCATTGGTTGATCGGATTTTTCAATGGCAGCATCATTCTCTTGACGTTGCGTTTGCAGTTCCGAGAGACGGTTAAAGGCATCAGTGAAATCCGCTTCATTGTCGGCTGCATCTAAGTCTGATTGTGTTTGGCTGAACTCGTTAAATAGTCTGTCTTGTTCAGCAACAAGGTTGTAGTATTCTTCACTGCCTTGGGTTGCGGTTGAAAGCGCACAGTCGGCACAATCAAGATCGGTGTTGCCTGAAGCTACGATACGCACGGTCCCGCCACGGCTACCTACGGCACCCGCATCAGCAATTTCTACAGCCAGGCCATTGGCTCGAACAATACCATCAATGTTTACTAGACTACCTTCAATATTAACAACAGCAGTGTCAAAGGTACCAATCACTTGACCACTCGCGTCAACTAAGGCACGAACGGTATTGATGTTCTCGCCATCAACAACGGTCTCACCTTGAATATCAACAGCACCACTGGCTAAGATGTTGATCACACCACCAGCGCCATCAACACCACGGGCTGCGGTAACAGAGTTAGGTGTAAATAAAGCGGTTCCAACATTGAATTGCATAAAACCACCGTTAAGGCCATTGGCTGTGATGGTTCCGTTTTGCTCAAAGAAAGCGGCTTGAACTAAGACTTTACCGCCGTTACCCACAAAGGTACCGCCACGTGATAAGGCGTTTACGTTAATACCACCATCAACACGAACCACTTGACCCGGAGCGTAAAAGTGAAGGAAACCACCGTTGCCGGTTAGGCTACCAGCGTTATTAACTTCAAGACCTCGAACATTGCTACCTGATTTGATCCAGAGACCACCGCCACCGGAGTTAACAAAGGTTGTTTTGCTATCAGGCGTGTTGTAATACTGACCACCTTGAACAACTCTGCCGTCGTTGGTGGAGTTGATAGGTCCTGATACGGGAACGCTATCAGCTAGAGCAATAGGCATTTGCATCATCGAGATACCAACCGCTGTTAATGCTGAAATAAAGCGACGAGTTGCACCAGAGCGGTTATAAATAGTGGTCATGTTAGAGGTCTCCATAGGGGGGTAAAATAAATGTGTAAATCTAAATGCGTTATTTTTTAGCTGTATTGAGGGCTAAAAAATGGTGCTTACAGGTATTAAAGCAAAGCAAAAAAATAATTGCCTTGATACCTGAATAAATTAAAAACGGGATACTTATCGTGTGTTGAAAAGCTAAAACTAATAGCTTGAAAAACAATAAAAACAGATCAGCATACGTGCCAAAAATTGACTTAAATAACACCTTAATTGAACAACAAAAACAAGCTGAAGTCTAATTTTAACACTGTTTTAGCTTCTGGGCTCTACGGGTTTTTTGATAGGCATGAAAGGTTACCAAACTTAACAATATAAATACCGATTGTGACTCAATTTTTCTATCGAATTGATATCATCTGTCGATATATAAAATAAACAAAAGAGGATTGTTTTAATTGCGTTAAGTTGATCAAATTTTGACAAAAACTTACATGAGTTTTTGCACTAAAAAGCAGCGAAACGCTGAATGCATTTCGCTGCTTTAGTTTTAGTGTAAACAAGTGCTGAAGTAACCTTTTTAAGGAAGATGTAGGACTAGTCGATCCCGCTTAACGGTAAGTTCCATATCTTTGAAGGCGTTCATCCCGATGAGACCCGATAATAAAATATCGTTACCCAAATCTTTAATCACAACATCCACATTATGAATGGTTGCCGAACCTAAGGTAAGTGATTTAACCTTTACCATTGGGGCTCTTACAACACCATTGGCTGTTACGATCGAAATGCGAGGTGTGTCTTTAGTGACCACCAATCCTAGTTTTCTAGCCATACGCGGGGTGATGACCGTGTGAGTTGCCCCGGTATCAAGAAGGAAGGTTCCCATTTTGTTATTATTTAACATGGCCAATACGGCCAAGCCCCCTGAGGCTTGAGAAATAAAAGGGACATCGATATGACGAGCCGTTGATACCGAAGAGGTGCGCTGGTATGTTTTTTTAGCGGTTTGCTGTTCCGGCTTGGTTTTCAGTGATTTTAAATTGCGATTCGCCATTGCTGATATATATGGGTTTTGGGTTGACTCAGCAAGTTTGCTAAAGAAAGCAGTAGCTTCTTCCATTTCATTGGCGGCTGATGACGACGTGCTTGAAAATTCTGTAGCCAATGATGGTGTGAAGCTCAACGTTAAGCCCATTCCAAAGGCCATTAAAGCGGCAAATAGTTTGTGCTTAAGTGATTTAAATGCGGTTGTGTGATCTCTCATTAGTGGAGAACCCCTTCTCTCTCTTTCTGTGATGAAGCAGAAAGAATCGTTTCATGTATATTTGTAAGTAATAAGGTTTCGGCTTACAAAGAGTGAAACTTGAATGATAGGGGGCAAATATTAAGTTATGTTATTAATGCCGTAAAAAAGCCTCTGCTATATTCTTGATAACAGAGGCTTTTAAAGGGAATTGTTCAGCGTTTGAAGTGGTTAAAATAGTTCAGGGTGAATGACTTCACCGTCGTCGTCGCTGGTCTGGTTTTCCTCTTCCACACTAACGGCGTTTAGGGCTTCGGGTGCTTCAAACACATCCAAATCAGACTGCTGTGCTTTGAACGGGTGGAACCAAGGACCTCGTTCTTGTCTATCTTCGGGGGCTGAAATCACGATCGTTTTATCGGTGCGTTCCTTCATTTTGGTTGGCAGCAAGCTTGAGCTAATACCAAAGTGTAGACGCGCATTGGGTTGACGTTGAGGTTCAACACCGGTTTGGTTGGTGAGACCCCAACCCCAATCTACAAAGCCTGTTAAGTACTGGGTTAACTGAGCACGAACACCGATACCAGAACCAATGAGTAATGTACGATTCTGTTTGTTGGAAATGCCTTTGATAAGCTGAGGGTTGCTGTCATCCAACCAAGCTTGGCCTAGATCAGTAAACACAGCACCTTGAACACGTTGAGCAAGCCACGGTGATACTTTGTCTAAGAAAGGAATCGGCCAACGTACTTCTGTACTGACGTTGTAACCACGGTCACCAAATAACAAGCCTTCAGAGAAGCCACGAACACTAAACGCACCACCGACTTGGTAACTTTCAGCAGAAGGCAATGCATCAGGTGTAAATTGAGCCGAACCTCTAACAATCAAAATCATACCTTTAGGTAAGCGGTGAATACGGGTTGCAGTACCGGATGCTTTCCAAAAGGAAACGGTTGAACCAAGCCATTGCTTGGGTGCAAAGTCGGTTTGAAAACGCGCAAAGCTACGACCGTATCTATCGGGGTGGTTAAATGTAAGTCCTGCAGTAATAGAACTGATACCAACGCGGCTGGTAATAACATCATTGAATTGAGAATTAATAAGTTTGGAATTAAAGGCCACATCAGCCGTAAACATTCTGTTTGCATCAAGAGGCTGGCTTAAAATAGCGCTGTGCGTTTGGGCTGTACCTTCAATGCTGGTGCTATTACTAATGCCGGGAAGATCCACGTCTACGTGACTGAATGTATAGGAGTAGCCAATCTCGGTACCATACTTGTTAAGCGGGATAAAGTAAGAGGCACCCGCAACTTGAGTACCTGAGGCCATTAACCATTGTGTGCTTAAGCGGTCTCCCATACCCAGTAGGTTGGATTTTGAAAGACCAACGCCC
>CAYGPY010000243.1:0-4801 GCA_964351765.1 uncultured Vampirovibrionales bacterium | reverse complement strand
CAATGTTATCATGGCTCTGCTCTGGTTCTCTCTTCACCAAGATAGTTTGTGGCGTCGTGAGCAAACGGGTTTCTAGCGCCCGTTTTTCATGATCGCGCAGCCCCTTGTGATAATGAAAGACATGTCGGAATCCATAGCGCTCAAGAGATTTCACTAATTTTGCTGATGACGTGTTATCACGACACCGAATCACAACCTTACCGGGTTCTTGTGGCACCATGACTGCTTGAGCGGAGACACCGTTTTGATCGTCGCCTTGATCGCCTTGGGCCTGATCGCGTTTTGGGTACAACGACTCAGGGTGGGTCATGCGAGACACGAGCGTTTTAAATTTCTGATGTTCAGTGGTGAGTAAACGCACATCCACCAGCACATTTTGATGCGCGACCGCATGATTTAATATCGCAGTATCCGTGCAATCGAGTCGATGAAGCACCTGACGAATACGCAGTGGTGCCAAAGCCGTTGAAACCAATAACAATCGCGGCCAAAGTGAGAGTCTATCCAAGGATTCTTTCAGAGACAAATAACCCGTTGCACCGGTAAAATCACCTAAAAAGCGTTCCGATTGTTCGACGATCATCGCGTTAATCTCAGCGTGCACCAGCATCTGCAGAAAATCGAGCGAAGACACAACCTTAGGCGTCACATACAAAATTTGAACTTTATTACGGTTCACCGCATCATAAGTTGCGCGCACCTCATGGGGCATCTGCGTACCATCCAGCACGGCCAAATCAGGGTATTGATAACCTTGGGTTAAAAAGAAAGCCACGTTACGCTTGATGGTCATATCATCAGGGCATACCACCACGGTTAAACCTTTAGCCACAGAAGCAAACAGCGCATAGAGCGAATACGCCGGATACGATACCGGAATATTGGCCACCACAACCGCATGGCTCAGCAAAGCATCCATCACTTCTTTCTGAAAGCTGGGTTTGCTGACATTGGGAAGATCAGTGAGGTGGGCTTGAGAATGTGGTAACTCGACCGGCATTATTTTAAGTGAGTTCCAATCTATAAAATGTAAACTACTATCGAACCTATTACAATTATCATTGTAGCCAAAAGGAAGGTAACATCCGTATTTTTATTCGTTTGTTGTAACCCTTTGTTACGCATGCCGTATCAGCACGACACCAAACCCTGCACCACAAGCTCGGATCACTTTCTTTTCCGTTGGCTATTGGTTACACTAGCCTCATGCCATTTATTGGAACAACCTCACCACCGGGCGATAAATCCATCAGCCACCGAGCACTTATGTTGAGTGCCATTACCTGTGGCCAAAGCCAGATCACCAACCTTGCGGGCAATGCCGATGTGACGGCCACCCGTGAATGCCTGACGGCAATGGGGATTGAGTTTACACACACCTCATCCGATACCTATTTCTGCGAAGGTGGTGCCTTACACCCCCCAGCATCAACCTTAAACGCTAAAAATTCCGGCACCACCATACGGCTCCTCAGTGGGATTTTGGCCGCGCAATCGTTTCCTTCGGTCATCAGTGGTGATCACAGCCTAAACAAACGCCCGATGGGACGTATCATGACGCCACTCAATCAGATGGGTGCTTCTATCGAAGGCACAAGGCTCAATGAGACAGACGCCACGCTGCTCTGCCCACCTTTACAGATAAAGCCCTCCTCCACGGGCATCCAAGGCATTGATTACCAATCACCCATGGCCTCCGCCCAAGTCAAATCAGCGATATTGCTTGCTGGGCTTTACGCAAAACACAAAACAAGCGTCCAAGAACCGCAGCCCAGTCGAGATCACACCGAACGCATGTTGCGTTGTGCGGGTGCCGATATCTCCGTAACCAATGGCATCATTACTCTTCAAGGCGATCAACTGAGCTCACTGAAGCCGCAACATTGGATCGTACCGGGTGATTTTTCCTCAGCAGCCTTTTGGATTGTAGGCGCCTTATGTACTCCCAATAGCACCATCTCGCTCACCAATGTCAGCTTAAATCCGTTTCGTACCGGCCTGCTTCAACTGTTAGAGCCACTTACCCCCGATTGCATCGAGATACAAAATCAAACGGAGCGCAATGGCGAGCCTGTGGGTAACATTCAGGTTACCGCGCCGAAATTTACGTTGTCAGGTGTTATCAACGTGGATAAAACACAATTACCCTCCTTGATTGATGAGATTCCGATTTTAGCTGTATTGGCCGCCTGTACCGATTGTGTGTTACACGTCAGCGAGGCGTCTGAATTACGCCATAAAGAATCCGACCGCATTCAGGCACTGATGACAACCCTTGCCCCATTGGGTGTGGCCATTACAGAACATCCTGACGGATTAACGGTCGATGGCTCTAAAACCAATCACACACAACTCATCACGCCTAGCGACGCCTTGCCCACGTATGGTGATCATCGTATTGCCATGGCGCTCAAAATTTTAAACGCGATTACTCAGCCTAAAACTAAGTGGCCACTTGAAACACCTGAGTGTATTGCGGTATCCTACCCTCAGTTTAATGATGTGTTGACCGACTTAACCTGTCGCTCTTAAATTCATACCATTCAAGTACCAAAGAGAGTAATCACAAGCACCATGGCCGAAACAGAACCATCCAAAAAAGAAAAGAGTTATGCCTATATCAGCAAGGAAGACCTTGGGTGGTATAAACTTGCCTTTCAATGGGTGAATCAACTCATTCTACATACCTACTTTCACGTGCTCAACAATCGTACTATTGTCACTGGGCTTGAAAACTTTCCGAGCGAACCCACCCCCCTTATTTTAGCCAGTAACCACAGTTCAACGCTCGATCCACCTGTATTGGCGAGCTCTATTTTTTACACACCACTGGCTTATATGGGCAAAAAAGAACTCTTCACCACACCCCTAAAACTTTGGTATTACACCAATGTAAACACCTTTGCCGTAAACAGAGACAAACTTGAAATATCCACCGTAAAAAGTTGTCTTAATGTCCTCAAGCACGGCAAGTGGGCCTTGGGCATTTTTCCTGAAGGCACCCGTCAAGAGTATGGTCCTGATGGCAAGGTGGTATTGGGTGAACTAAAAGAAGGTGCCGCTTATTTTGCCAAAGCAGGCAAAGTCCCCATTTACCCAGCAGGCATCTACTATAGAAACAAAGGTAAAAAAAATGCTGAACACCACGTGCATTTTGGTAAACCCATAGCCTACGGCAGTGACTTAGCCGCCGTGACCCAAGAGCTTCGTATTGCCCTTGAAGAGTGTATTCGCATTGCTTCTGAACCCGATCATGGCAAACATATTTAATAATAAACCCTCAATACCCTCTTGATAGTATTCTTCAGCTCATTAAGACGCGCTTAAAGCACTTTGTAACATCGTACTAAAAAGCCGTATAAAAGTAGCATCAAAACCCCTACGTTGGGTTTTATATAAATAAGACATTTTATTGACTTTACGTTGACCATGTCTGTCATAGTGGAAGTAAGACAGCACTCTGTCACAGGAAGCACCTTTTTTATCGATGGGAATTAATCCAAATAATTTACCGCTATCACCGCAGACGGCTTATCCAGCCGTTGCAAATCAGGTTGCAAACGCACCGGTGGACTCACTGACCGTCTCTTCTAGTATTAGTGGTGGCCAACGGATTGAACCCGTGGTGTATGATTCCTTTCAGCAATCCTTGCTCACACCACAAAGCAAAGCCAGCCTTAAAGACAAGCTAAAACTGATTTTATTCAAGCCGTTTTCTACCATCTCGTTGTTCAGAAAATTAAAACCTGTACCCGTGGCCGGTGAAAAGCGGATGGATCGCATTAAAATGTACACCGTGTTAAATAAATCACTAAACGCCGAAGGCCGTGATCATTTATCCTCATTATTAAAAGAAGGTGTTTTAAACGACACCGATACCGATGATGCGCATTCGACGCTCTATCACTTGTACAGCATTCTCACCACCAAGCGTGGTCGTGGGCTCGATCAGGACAAACTCCTCTTTGAAGCCGTTCGTATTTTAAACAAGCCGTATCTCATTACACAAAAATTCGCGCCACTCTCTGAAAATGTGGCCCAAGAAATGTTGGCCTTACGCAACAACGCCAACCAAGGAAATTTACATCCTGTGAAGTACTCACCCACGGGCGGGCGGGCACTCACGTGGAACGATATTAACGTGGACAACTCGGCCACGTGTGTGTCATCGAGCGTTATGTATTACATGGCCGATAAAAAGCCGGGTGAATTGGCTCGACACCTAAATGAGCTCACCAGCCCGATGCAAGCCTTTTACGAACGGGTTCGTTTGGATGAGCTCTCACCTGAAGACCCATCACAAGCCACCGATATTTTAAAAGCCCAAGACATTCAATACAAAATGAGTGGCCCAGGGGAAGTCATGGTTAAAGTGGAACTACCTGATGCAGGTCTACTTCGCACACGAAACAGCAATAACAGCTCTGTACAAACCAATGTGCGTACTGGGGTTGAGGCGGCGTACCAATCATCACTCACGTATTTATCAACACGCTCTTACGACCCAGCCACAGACTTACGTGATTCAGGCGTACCGGGCGAAGGCAGTAAGGGCTTAACCGAGCTTGAAAAAACACTGATGGAAACCATCGTTAAAGATAACGGTGGTGTGGCCTCAGTTACCTATCAGGTGGTGGCCGGTAAAAAAGAACCCCAAGCCGGTGAAGAAGGACTTCCATTCTTATACGGCTACACCCGCACATTTGAACAAACCGCTAGTGATATTATTGAAGCCCTGAAAATGGGTGAATTTGTCATTATTGGTATCACTGATACCGCCGCTGATGGCTCCATTGCTGGT
>CAYGPY010000242.1:0-4805 GCA_964351765.1 uncultured Vampirovibrionales bacterium | reverse complement strand
TTTTTTGTTATTGTGCGGCTTAAAATTTTGAAAAAAAAAGGTGCCAAAAAAATTTTTTTACGGGCACCTGTGTGGTTCATCAGGGAAAGAGAGAGAGGTGTGTAAGGTAACAGTTAAAAGAAAAAGAACTGTTTCCTTTGCACATTTATATCATCGACAGCTGGCACCGCTTCTGAATACATCAAACAGATGAGGTTTTAAGACTGCTGGTATCAGGGTGTTTTAGAGGCGCTGTTTACATTGGTTCACAATATCGCATCAAAAAGCATTAAATTGTTTTTATATAAATACAGAGAGCAATGACCGGATTAACTTGAGAGCAGTGAGTTTTAGGATTCGGTTACCGCTGGGTTTAATAACATTGAAAACAACAATGAGTTGTAGCCGTACCGAGGACACCAGAATGGACACCTCGTGTATCAATTGTCGTGTGCTGCGATTCATCAGGCTGGGTTAATTTATTTTTCAAAACCACCAACCGCCAATAAAGCCGGTGGGTTTGAGAGCTTTGAAGGGGGCAGATTATGTGGGTATTGATGGGAATGAATGAGATGAAAACAATGGTAGCCAATGGCGTGCAGGCCGCATTTTCAGTAGTGGTGTTGTGGAGTTGTATTCAGTGCAGTGCCTTGGTTTCTGTGGATGTGATGCAACTTTTTATGGATGTTTCAACAACGCAAGCGCCTTTAATGGCTGCATTTACTGCCTAGTGTTAGGCACTTGAGGGTGTTGACGGTGGGGCTGCTCGTTTAGGGCGTAACGATTTGTGGGGCTTTTGATACAAGCTCGTGCCAAGTCGGGTGAATCTCGATATAATAGTGTTAGTAAGCTTTTATACATGGTTTGAGAAGTGAAAACACGCTGGAAATAAACTGGGGTTCTGCCCGTATTATGACGACTCTTTGTTACACATTGGATGAAGCAGCACGCAAGCTGGGTTGGTCTGAAACCGTTCTGGTTCGGATGTCTCAGTATTTTAAAGTGCCTGAAAATGCGTACGAAGAATCAGGATTCCTTTCTTTTAAAGGTGATATTGATTTCACGGATGCCGACATTCACTTTTTTAATCGTGTTAAAGAACACCTATTAGCTGGTGATAGTCTCAGTAATATTAAGCGCCGTATGGTGCGTGATCAGGGGCATGAAACGAGTGGGTATTCCACACCACATTTAGAACCCTTGGCTGCGAACGTTGAAGCGACCTTTGAGGACTACAATCAAGGCCAAGGACCTCAAGTCAACACGCCAATGACTAGCGCTAACGCTTCATCGGCACCGATGTATGCTTACCCTGATGGTAGTGTGCAGCCTGTGGTCGGCACCTCTGCTCAGGTGGATGCCTTTGATACCGAGTATTTAAACACAACTTTTGGCGAACCAATGTCATCGCACGGACAGCAACAGCAACCCATGCGTGGGCCTGCATACCAGCCTGTTGAAAATGAGATGTACACTCAAACGACCTCATCTAGCTTTAGTGAGAACGCGGATGTTATTACACAAACCGCCGATAGACAATTTGAGGTGTATAAAGAACGTCAGCGAAATCAACGCACCGGCTTTTTTCAACGTTTGTTAAACCGTGTTGAAAAGACGTCTAACTCAAAAACATCCATGAGCAGGAACACTGCGGTTGCCTCTCCACCGGCTCCAGTGTCTAATAATCCTATTGAATCTTACAGTGAACATCAACACTACGATGCCAGGCCTGAACAGCATCAACAAGCAAGCAATGAGCGTGATTGGCAGGTTATTCCGTCTTTTATGCGTCGACCTAAGCATGATGAACCGGTGTTGGAAGACTATCCTGTGATTCGAAAACAGGAAACGGTTCTGGCTCAAGAGGCTGTACGAGAAACGATCCAGCCATTAGCATCACCGTCTGGTGCCGTCTTTAATGAGGCATATGAGCCAAGACCACAACAACCTGTGATTCCTGTACCATCACCACATCAACAAAAGACGTCAGATGTACAGAATGGGTATGCGAGTCAGCCTGATCGCCCTTTATTGTCCCGTTTAACCAATGCACCCGCTTCGATGTCGACGGTGTTTCATCAACGTCATCCTCAATCGGTTGAATGGGCTGGCTTTATTCAAGAAGCGATGATGGTGCGTCCCACCGTCTTGGATCCTGAATTAAAAATGGCAGCGCGTTATCTTCGCTTAAAAGCCTTGAAAACAGGCTGATTGACGTAATTCAGCTATTCTAGAATGATGACGGGCTTGCTGGCAAATAAATGCGCACAAAAAGGGCTTCAGTGGGTTTATAGTAGTAGAGGCTCATATCATATGAGCGTTTCAAGGTATTATTTTCGATAGAAAAAGAAGGTTGACTCATTATGGCTATGTACCCATCATCTATGCCACCACCACACCATTTTCGACCATCGCAAGCGACTGCGTCCAATGGGCAGAACTACGGACCGTATCAGCGTCCACTGCAAGGCCCTGCTCAGCAGTTTCAGCCATCTTTTTCACCGCCACCATTGTATCCGCCTGGGTATCCTGCACCAGGGATTTCAACGACACCACCAATGACGTGGATGCCTATTGTACGTAATGTTCAACCTGCCTCAGTTCCATCCACATTTAATCCCTCTAGTGGGTCAGGATTGGGCAATTCACCGGAGTTTTTACAGCACTTGGTTGAAGATTCAGTGAAAGAAGCTATGCGTGATTTTAAACCAGAGCCGTCTGCAACGAACCCGGATGTGGCTGCGGTTGATGATGCTGTTGATCCACTTGATTCTAAAACCGGAACGAAGGTTGTTGATGCTGACGATGTCGTTCTTGAAAAAACACTTCCAAAAACGTATGCCCAAGAAACAGGCGAGCGTGTTGGTGATAGTGTGGCCCAGTTTTTAGAGGCAAACCCTGAATGGGAACAACGTTTGCAAGACATGAATGTGGATAACTTGTTGAGTGATCCTAATTCTTTGGCTAATGAGTTCCGCGCAAATTTACAACAAACACGCTTGTACCGTATGGCTCGGCCTGCGTTACGTCGTTTTGGTAAAGTGATTGTGGGTGCCTTCCCGCAACAACAAGAAGCTGAAGCGCAGCAAGTACTGGATTGGTTGCTGGAAAAAGCACCTGAAGAGGCTGTGGCTCGAGCCAAGGCTAATCGTAAGAACAATAAATATGGGTTGTTAAAGCGATTAAGCCCATTTCACAGAAAACCAACGCCAATGTCTTTTGAGCCGAGTTCGTTTGCCAAGCTAGGTGGCACAGGTTCCTCAACGTTAGATTTGGCTGATATTTTAGGCGCGGGCGCACTTTAAATTTAAAATTTTAGTTGTATTGTTTTTTATTTCGATGCAACGGGTGTGGTGCTGTGTTCAGCACGGAGTATTTTCTTAAGAATTTTTCCTGTTGGGGTTTTAGGGAGCTCATCATAAAAGCGCACGTATTTGGGTGAGAGCATTGGACCAATGTCGGCTTGGCAATATTTCCGAATGTCTTGTTCCGTTGCGGTCTGCCCTTCGTGCAAGGTAACACACGCCATAATTTCTTCCCCGTGACGCTCGTCAGGCACACCAATCACGCTGGCTTCAGCAATGGCAGGGTGATGATAGAGTGTTTCTTCAATACGCAGTGGTGAAATATTTTCCCCATCTTTGATAATCAGATCTTTTTTGCGACCGCCTGAAATAAATAGATTTCCCTCTGCATCAAAATGCCCTAAGTCGCCCGTTAAGAAGTAGCCCTCTTTAGAGAATGCTTTTTCTGTTTCATCTGGATTTTGAAAATACCCCGCCATAATATTGGGGCCTTTCACTGCGATTTCGCCTTCTTTGGAGATGTTTCCAGCTTCGGATTGAATTTTGTTTTGATTGTCATCCAGTAGTACCATCTCAATGTTGGGGAGTGGCTTGCCTACAGAGCCTGCAATACTACCTGTTTTTGGGTTGTTTACTGCGAGCACGGGGGATGTTTCGGTGAGGCCATAGCCTTCTAATACCAAAATATCGAGCTGTGATTCGACGGCACGCAGAATGGCTTCGGGTAAACTGGCACCGCCTGAAATGCAGTAGCGCATATTGGAGAGTGCTGCGGGATCTACTTTTTCAAGGCCTTTTAACAACACACGGAACATGGTCGGAACAAGAGGCAAAATACTGATGTGATGTGCGATTAAATTTTCAATAATTTTCTTAGGTGAAAAGCTTGGCACTAATACTAATGTGGAAGACGAATCCAGCGCGTATAACCCAATGATGAGGCCATAGGCGTGAAAGAGAGGGAGCGCCATCAAGGCATTGTCATCTTTGGTGAAATCAATAACTTGACCAAAGCCTTCCATGTTGGTGAGCAGGTTGTCTTCACTCAACATCACACCTTTGGGCTTACCTGTGGTGCCACTGGTATACATCATCACGTGCAAGTCAGGGTGTTGATTACATTGATTGGGCTTAGGATTAAATCCTGTATCTCCCTCATTAACGGCTTTATTAAAACAAGGAAAGGCATCGGCATCATCAAGATTGGCAATTAAAATATTAAACGGCAGTTGGGTCAGTGCCTCTAGCGATCCTGTTGGAGAGAGTTTTTGCGCAATGGTGGCGTCTGTTAACACAAGGCTGCACGCCGCATGGTGCAGGACATAAAGAATATCTTCGGTGGGCATTTGGATGTTAATTGGAACCACCACGGCACCAATTAAGCGAATGGCATACAAGCTAATAAGCGCTTCTTTTTGATTGGAAAAAATGGTTGCAACACGTTGTCCGGCTTCGATGCCTTGCTTTGATAAACTGGAGGCGAGTGCTCGGCTTTGATCGATAAATTTTTGATACGTGATG
>CAYGPY010000241.1:0-4823 GCA_964351765.1 uncultured Vampirovibrionales bacterium | reverse complement strand
CTGCTGAAGTGTGCTGTTGTTCCCCATCATGGTGCCCAGAGGTGTGTTCACTTCGTGGGCAATGCCGGCCACAAACTGACCCAACACGGCCATTTTTTCAGACTGAATTAAATACAACTGCGCCTGTTGAAGCTCGGATAATGTGGTTTCAAGTTGATACTTTTGGGCTTCCAGCTCTGAGAACAACTGCGCTTGATACAGCGCCACACCAAGGTGTTCAGACATGGCCTTGAGCAACTCAATATCTTCAACCACCCATGTTCGGTGCGCGTCACACTGATGCAAGGACATGGTGCCCACCAACTCATCACGAATCAGTATCGGAATAATCGCCATGGATTGAATATCATTACGTTTAAAATCTTCCACTTCAGCCAACTGGGGCGGGCAATCCTTCACGTCATTTAAGATGAATGGATTCATCGACTGAGACTGGCGCATTTCAAAGACTTGGCGCTCAAAATCAGGGTTTGTGCCTTTGGTGGGCTTGGTTCCAGGTAACAGATACTCATGAACTTGCGCCAGCTTAGCAGGTTCGTCTGCCACCTCTGGTTCATTGCTCTGAATTTCAGTAGGTTCATTTTCTGTATCAGCTTGGTCTTCAGGCGTGTTGGACTCCAACGTCACATCAAGCGTATCAAGAGAATCCGTGAGTATCGGTTTTGGGAAATACTGAATATAACAGCGACTCACACCCATCACCTTGCCCAGTTCACGCACGGCAGTGGATAAAATCTCATCAATATTTAAAGACTGTCGGATGGCCATCGTAAGCTCGTTAATCAAAAACTCTCGGCTGGCTTGAGTTTGCGTTTGCCAATACAGCCGCGCATTTTCTACGGCAACGGCCAATTGCGATGAAACCTGCGTTAGCAAGGTGTTTTCATATTCACCAAAGCCTTCACCCTGATGGCGAGACAAGGTAATCAGACCAATGGTAACACCCTTATTGATGAGCGGTACGGCCAAGCCGGACTTTGCATGGGTAGGAAACACCACCGACACGGGCATCGATTTCTTCTTTTTAGGGTTTCGCTGGTAAAGGCGGGGTTCTTGATTGGTGAGCAAGTCATCAATCACCGGATCGTAGCCTGCAAAGGCGTGGTTTTCACCCGTAATTTCAAGCGTCCCGTCATCAAACAGACGCACCATCACCTTTACGCCATTTTGGGTTTCATCCAAAATGATAATGACGCCCTCTTGAAAGGGAATATGCTTCTGCAACACATCGGATAAAGAATCAAAAATATCCTCTAAAATCAGCGATGAGTTCACCGCCTGAGACACTTCTTGCAGCAATCCCAGTTGTTGATTGCCTGTATCTGCCAACCATTCCAGCAATGCCCCATGGCATCCGCTATCACCCAATGGCGTTAATCGCAAGTGTGCACTCACACTGTTTAAGACACTACTGCCTCCACTCAACTGAGCGGTTTGAATGAGCTGTGGTAATTCTTCTTTAATGGGACCCAAATTATCAAAATATTGCTGACCCATCTCATTGGCATAGCGAACCTTACCCGCGGCATCAATACACGCCACGGGTGTCGTGATCGAGGGAAAAAGCGCTTCAAGTAACTCCCCATCAGACGCTAATGGGGTTGCTGGCGAAGTTGAATTGTCGGTCGATTCTGAAGACAAACGCATTCGGCCTTTATCAATGAGTAAATAACTTAATATATGTTACATCTTTTTAAGATCTCACGCAGTCATCCGATACTTTATAGACGCATTTAAAAAGAGGTTTAACGTCACTTTTGAGTCTTAAATCAATATGAACAACTCTTACTTACTATTGTAAGGCATAGACATGACTTCGTGGCAGCTTTCAAACACCTTTGATGCTTTTCTACCTCTAACATCCATGATTAGCCCACAGTGCCCAGCACTTTTCACATAACGAGACCCCCTTTATTTATGTCATCGCAACGTAATAGAACATTTAAAATAGGTATTACCGGTGTTTATGGTGCCGGTAAAACATTGGCACGCCGTGAGCTAGAAGGCTTGGGCTTTAATGGGCTGGACAGCAAAGATATTTTATACACCATTGTAAGTGCGAATCCCACTTTAACCCGTACCATCACCTCTCATTTTGGTAATGAAGTGCTCGATCACACGGGAAATCTGTCTCGACGTAAGATTCAAAAGCTGATGGCCGCCAACCCCATTGATAAAAAGTTGCTGCAAGAAACCATTGATCCTAAGATCCGCGAAGAGATAAAACAATTTTTATATAGCCCACTGGGTAGCTACCTGCGTATTGTAGAGGACCCGAATTTGTTCGAAAATGATACACAGCACCTCTATGATGAAGTGTGGGTGGTTAAAGCACCTAAAAAACAAGTGATTGACCGTATTGTTGAGCGTGACAATTTAACCCGTGAAGAAGTCGAGCTTCGACTTTTAACAGATTGGTCTCAAGAGAAAAAAGTTGAGATGAGTGATAGAATAATCGAAAACAATGATGATTCTGCCTCGATGCGTCGAGAAGTGAGAAAGGTCTATGATCAGGTTAAAAACAAAGTATTTAGCTTGGGGCTCTAAGTCCCTGTCGCAACAAACCGTTGCGCTACTTTTACTTGCGACGTTAACCACGTCAGTATCACTGGCCGAACCGGACTCGCTCACGCCACGGCTCGATTACTCTTTACCCTCACACAGCACACTATACGACAACACGACTAAAACAAACGAGTCCATTGAACGGCTTCAAAACCAAGGGTTGTTTCCTGAAGACGAGAATCTCGCCAATAAAACGATCCAGCGCCGTGAATTGGTCGACATTTTTTATCACGCCTTTAAGCATAATGAACATCCCATTAGTCAATTTCCGTTTTATCGTGATATCAAACGCAATGATGCGGATTACAATGCGATTGAAACCCTTCGAGAACGGAAAATTATTTCGACAAAAACACTCCCTACACCTCAAGGATTTTTCTCTCCCGATAAAACGGTAACCATTGCTGAGTTATACCGCATGATGAATGCTGCCGTTCCCGGAAAGCAACCCTCGGAATCAGTGGCCAAGGCCATACTCGCGCCCTATCATGATCTAGACGAGCTGGCCCCAGAAGACTATCCCGTTGTGGCAAAACTGGTGAGTATCGGCCTGTTAAAACCAAATTACCTTAATAACGATCCGTCACTGGAAATCAATTTTCTAAACGCAACAAAACCCCTTACCTATGGGCATTTTGCCCTAATCTTAGAGCGTGAGCTCGATCGTAAAAAAGACCTGAGACTTATTCATCCTAAAGAAGAACCTGTGGCGCCGTATTTGCCTTCTGGCCTAGTTTTACAGGTTGTTCCTAGTAACGCGCTTTATAAAAACGAGCTTATTGTGGGTAACACAGCCTATTTTACGTTGACCGAAAGCGCCACAGCCCTACCAAAAGGGGCCAGCTTACGGGCCGATGTAATCGCCATTAGTGACAATACAGTCACGCTGTCATTTAATCAGTTAAGCACGCAACAAGGTATGGTGTATCAAATTGCAGGTGAATTATCACTGGACTTCCCCAATAAAGACGACGCGTTTATTGTGCCCGGCGAACCCTACACCTTTACCACACAACTGGCACTCGATAGTGACGGGCAAGTTGTTGATATGAGTACAATCCAGACATTGCCCGAAAGCACAACACCGATGCCTACAATGCCGATATCACCTGAAGCTCAGCCTCTTCCAGATCCGGTATTACCAAACACCACAAAGACACCTATAGAAACCCCCTAATACGTGGCTTTCAAGTGTGCTTAATACCCAGATATAAATAAGGGCAATTCACCCTCTTCAGGTGTTTTATTTAAGCATGCCCTTTATACAGCCTACAATGGGACTCCCTACACACCCACATGCCCCAGCAACGCTTCGGTTTGCTGGAATGATGGATTATGCACGCCAGAAGATACGGCCCTATGGATTAGGGGGTATGCAGGTAGATTCGGTAGAAATCAGTAAAAAAAACCTGACCACAACGGGCTACATTAACAACACCCGAAGTTACCTGTTTCCTGATAATACATCTGCTTATTTTAAGCGTGATAATGGCGGGGGCAACATTCAGCGCGAGCGTGGTGCCTATATCTTAAGTCGTATTCTTGAGTTATCCATTATTCCTGAAACAGTAATTGCTGAAATCCCGAGTGATGACCGTATTTTTGATGACTCAGAAACGATGATAGGCTCACTTCAAGAAGGCGTTTCAGGTAATCTACTGGAGGTTTACGGACGACGTTTTAAACCCCTAAAGTTAAACGAAGGCGATATAAGTCAAACCGATCTCATTGAGTTATTTTTATACACCATTATTGCTTATGACGATGATCAACACGATCGCAATTTGATGCTGGATACCACCGGTAAATTATTCTCTATTGATAATGAATACTCTGGACCCAAGGCTCAGGTGGATGGTCACTTTCCTGATGTTGAGGTACTCAAACCTTTCTTTGAGAAACTCCCAGAAACCCTCCCTGATAAATATATTCAACAACTCATGCATTTTGTTATCAACCGCGACGATTACTTCCGTCAACTTCAGCCTTATTACACGGATGACGTGATTGAATGCATGTTCACGCGTGCTGAATTTATCATCGACAACCCCGTTATCAAACGCCCTAAGGTTTTCTTTGACGATCACCGTGACCTCTTCCCTGTGTTTGCCTAAGTTAGACCCTAGCGAAAGTGAACTTTCTTGCTAAGCACCTTAAACATATCAACCCAACAAAAATCATCTTTTGCATCAAATTTGCATCAAAGTAAACCAAAAGTGCGTCATCACACACCTATGTTTACAGGCTATGATGATTTT
>CAYGPY010000240.1:0-4826 GCA_964351765.1 uncultured Vampirovibrionales bacterium | reverse complement strand
GTGCTGACTTTTCCAAAGCCCATTGTGACTTGGCTCGGTTGAATTGGGCGAACTTGCAAAATATGGTGGCAAATAATGCTCGTTTTGAGGAGTGTTGTTTTAGTAACACCCGTTGTGATGGTGCGGATTTTAGTTATTCGAGCTTTATTAAAACAACGTTTCAGAAAGCGCGTCTTCATCATGTGGATTTTCAAAATGCGAAGTTGATGTCGGCTAATTTTATTGAGGCCGATTTATCTCAAGCCAACTTAATGAAGGCCGATGCCGAATCAGCTGATTTTACCCGTGCTGTATTGATGGACACCAATCTCAGTGGTGTGGATCTTGAAAAAGCAACGTTGTATGCTACCACGTACAGTGCAGGCACGAGCTTTTCGGGTTCGTTTTACCCTAATAGTGCCGGCATGATGCTGACCACAACACGTTTATAGTAAATTTTAGAGACTTTTTAAGATACTCCTGAAGGAAGATCACAATAGAGGTTGGGTAGCTCTTTTTTACTGTCAGGATTAAATAACCCTTGTTTGAGGTGCGTTTCAACATAGCCACCACCCCAAATCTCGGTGTCGGTTGGATCGTAAAAGGCGGTGATTTGCCCTGGTGTGATGGCCGAAACCGGCTTGTGAAATTCAACGTGCAATAAGGACTCATCACTGGCGTCTTTGGTTACCGTAGCCATTTCAGGGGGGGTGTTGTATCTGATTTTGACCATGCTTTCAAACGAGGTTGCATCAGAACCTTTAAACGGCGACTGAATCCAGTGCGTGTCTTTCACTTTAAAATCGGTACGTTCTAGGTGGATTTTATCACCCACGTAGACCGTGTTTTCTTTAGGGTCGATTTTCACCACATAAATAGGGCGTCCTGCAGCCACTTTTACGCCTCGGCGTTGGCCCAGCGTGTATTTAAAGTAGCCTTCGTGTTCGCCAAGGATGTTGCCGGTGTCATAATCCACAATGTTGCCTTTGCGCTCGCCAAAGGTTTGTTTCATATAGTTGGCTTGGCCATCGAGTACAAAGCAAATGTCTTGGCTTTCAGCACTATCAGCGTTTGGCACGTTGTGTTCTTGGGCGTAGCGAACGACATCGGGTTTGACCCAGTCACCCAATGGGAACAATGCCCGCTCTAAATCTTTTTGGTAGACCCGCGCCATCATATAGGTTTGATCCTTGCGGGCATCTTCACCGCGCAATAAATGTACGCCACGTTCATCGTGATTGATTCGCGCATAGTGCCCTGTGGCCACGTAATCCACGTCGAGCTCTTCAACGGCATAGCGCACCAGCAGGTCCCACTTAACGTGCTGATTACATTCCACACAAGGATTAGGGGTTAAACCTGCTTCATAAGAGTTGTTATAGTATTCCATTACAAAATGAGCGAACTCGGCACGTAAATCAACGGTATCGTAGGGCACGCCCAGCATCTCGCACACGCGGCCTGCGTTAACCAGTGCATCATTACAGCATTTACCGGGCCCATTAAGAGTCCAGGCGGTAAGGCCAAGGATTTCATGCCCTTCTTTGGCTAGCATCACCGCAGCCGCACTGCTATCTACGCCGCCACTCATGGCAACGGCAATGCGTTTTTTGGGTTTTGGAATGAAGTTCGTCATTATGACAACCATCATAGAACCAACGGAACCCGCTTTCAAGTCCTGTTTAAAAGACTTAAGCACGTGTTTGAAGGTTGTTGTGAACCCTCTAAGTTGGAATTCATCCATTAAAACGATACGAAAGTGATCGTAGACAGGCTAATCTAATATTACTTGTGTGAAACACGTTATGTGTTCAATACTTTGTGGCCGTTACCGATTCTTGGTTCAGAAGGTTGGTAACCAGAAACAGACGATATCATTCTTTATCTATCATTCCTGTGATTATTTTGAAGCGGGTAACGCAATCGTTTTGATAAGGCTATAGTGTTGAGTCGCTGACCCATTCTTGTTTTTTGAAACACGTTTGCATTAGCACATACATGTTTGAAGAGAGACGTTTTGATACACCATCAACAACGAACGATTTATACCCAACGATAGATGTAGAGTGCCTATTGGTTTAGGTGAATTTAAGGATACAGCCGTTATGACTGATACCCCGAATACCTTGATTGAAAACCATCTTGCGACATCGCAAGAAAGCGAACAATCTAGCAAGCCAGCATTGAAAAATAACCCGTATGCGGATAACCGGATTAAAAATCGGGTGCGTAACTTACCGTTTGAGGCTGATTTTTATCAGAACCCAACGCAATTCGTGCGCGATATGACTGTGCCGGGTTCATCAGCCAGCCAAGCGTTTGGCACACTGATTGATAAAGCGGGATTTGAAAAATCGAGTGTTCGCGCTTTGAGCAAGCACTTTGCCGTTGTGGGTAACAGTTTAATTTCTCTAGGGCTAGCGATGCGCTTTGGTCAAGAGCAAAAGAAAATTTGTATTCTTGAGCTCGCTCACGAACAATCTGTGATTCGCTACTTACTTGAAAATTCCTCTGAAGTCGGCGTATCGGACTTGTTACGTAATAAAACAGATTTAGAATACTTGATGATTCAGGCCAAATGTAATCGACCTTTGCCGGGTGTGTATATTATGAACCAAGGGACCAAGCAGATTGATTGGCAGATGAGTGTGCCAAAAATTAACGCGCTGATTGCGACCTTGTCTCGTAAGTTTCATCACGTGATTATTAGTTTGCCCCATTTAAATGATGCCCCTGACACCGATCAACTGATAAAGGGCTTGGGCGTGCGTCACTTGATTGCCTTTGATCAAGAGAATCACTTGGCTCAGCTTGAAAACGCTGTTCCTAACGCCTTGATTCAATTGGTATAGAGAAATTTATTGCCTTAAGAGAGGGCAACGATAAGAGAGAGAATTAGAGCGCTTTAAATTTTTTAGAGCGGTTGCAGAACAGAATTAGAATTCCACAATTGAATAGAGGTTTAAAAAACCCAAACCAAAACGTTAAACCACCAAATTTCCACAATCCCCGCAAGTTATTTAATCACCTTGCTCTTGGAAGGACCGTGGTCAACACTGAAGTGGCTAGCCCTAATTAAGCTAACCACCGTTGACATGCATCCTTAATAAGAGCAGGGTGTTTTTTTGTAAAAAAAAGAGACTGACCGATAAGCCAATCTCTTTTAATTTAACTTCTATAAGGTGATCTAAACGTTATCTTCAAGATCGTTTAGCTTACTGTTCCAGATACCGTATGAGAAGTAAATCACCATACCCAGTAGGAACCAACCGATGGTTACAACCCAGGTGGTAGCTGGTAAACCCTTCATTACGAATAAGCATCCTGCCATACCTAAAGCAGGGATGAGCAAGCCACCTGGGGCTTTAAATGGACGCTTACGCTCAGGATCCGTAAAGCGAAGAATCGCTACACCCAAGCACACGACCAAGAAGGCACCCAACGTACCGATGTTACACATCTCGGCAAGTAGGTTAATTGGTAACAAGCCAGCGCCCAGACCTACAAAGATACCAACCATAATGGTACAGATGTGAGGGGTTTGAAGCTTAGGGTGAATTTTAGATAACGCAGCGGGTAATAATCCATCACGACTAATCGAGTAGAAAATACGTGTGCCAGCCATCTGAAGTACAAGTAACACACTGGTCAAACCAGCAATGGCACCGATACTGATTAGAGCAGAAGCCCAACCGTAATCCATCGCATAGATGGCACCAATAACGGCTGCTTCTTTGTTGATTTGATCAAGAGGCATAATACCGGTAATGGCAATGGTTACTAAAATGTAGAGTAATGTACAGATAATCAAGGAACCGATAATCCCGATGGGAATATCACGCTCTGGGTTTTTGGTTTCTTCAGCCGCTGTGGATACTGCATCAAAGCCAATGTAGGCAAAGAAGATCAGTGAGGCACCGGTAACAATACCGTCCATACCGTTTGGTGCAAAGGTGTTCCACCCATCAGCAAACCAGTTGGTTTGAATGGCTTCGGGGTGACCACCACCAAAGAGGTAGATACCCGCCATAGCGATAAAGAGAAGAATAACACTTGTTTTAATGAATACCATAACGGCTGTCATCTTGGCGCTTTCAGAAACACCAAGGAGTAACAACCCAGTGATAGCCAGAACCGCTAAACACGCCGGAATGTTAAAGGCGCTTTGTAGCAATAGCACTTCAGTGGTATCGGTAAACGGAATAGTAAAAGGTATAGCCCGAATCAAGATTTCAGGGTGTGTAATGTCTTTAAGGCTGTGAACCGTATCAAGGGTGTTTCCAACCATCCACGATGGCATGTTAATACCAAAGGTGCTGAATAGGAATTCCTTAATGGTTGCTGTCCAACCAACGGCAACAGCCATATTACCAACGGCGTATTCTAGAACCAACGCCCAACCAATAATCCAAGCAACAAACTCGCCTAGGGTTGAGAAGGTGTAGGTGTAAGCCGAACCAGAAATAGGAGCCATTGAGGAGAATTCTGAGTAACACAAGGCGCAGAAGCTACAGACGATACCCGTTAATACAAACGAGAGAGTCAACGCTGGGCCAGCGGCCAAGTGAGTGGCGGAGCCTGCAGCAGCAGATCCGGTGAGTACGAAAATACCGGCACCAATCATCGCCCCAACACCAAAGATCACAAGATCAAAGGCGGATAGCGTTTTTTTAAGTTGGTGTTCCTGAGCCGCATTGTCGGCTAGGATGGTATCAAGATTTTTTTTGCGTGTAAGTCTCGATAAAAATGACTTACGTTTGACCTCAACAATTCCTGACATAAATAGAAACCCCTATTGGTAAACTAGCTAATTAATAAAAATGTAATAAACAAGTGTGCATTGGGTT
>CAYGPY010000239.1:0-4851 GCA_964351765.1 uncultured Vampirovibrionales bacterium | reverse complement strand
CTCTATGATGAGCTTCTGATTGAAACTCTTAAAGAGGCCTCACTGTCTACGATTATTGATTTTCAACACAAGCGATCCAAGCGACTGAATGGACAACTTGTTTTTTCGATGCCCTTGCCTCCAGAGGCATTGGCCGTGATTAAGCAGAAACTCGAAGAGGCCAAGAAAACCCCAGAAACAGCACGCCTGCTTGAAGTGATGCCTGGTGTGCCTGACACGGTGGATCCGCCTGAAAAGAAGGTGCCCTCCTTTAAAAAAGCCGCTGCTATTGTGGTAGGAACCTTGGTTGCTGAAAAAGCTGTGAAAGCATGGTTTAAGAGTAAATTCCCGTAGAGCCGAGTTTATAACGATTCGATACAATTTTAAGCAACATGCCTACTTTTGCTTTATTCCCCTCGGCCAATCCTCTACAATAGAGATAGAGATTTAATTCACGTGCTTACTAGTGCTGATCACCATTTGGATTTAAAGCACGTGCCCAGAGAGGACGCGTTGATGACAACGAGTAGTATTGAAACCTATATCCCCTTGTACCGGAAGTATCGCCCGCAATCTTTTGCTGACGTGGTGGGTCAAACGGCGATTATCCAAACGTTGTCGCACGCCATTGAACAAAACAAGGTAGCCCATGCGTATTTACTGTGTGGCCCACGGGGAACGGGTAAAACTTCTACGGCGCGTATTTTTGCTAAGTCGTTGAATTGTGAAAACGGCCCAACGCTTACCCCGTGCCAAACGTGTGCGAGTTGTGCGGGTATTACCTCAGGCAACGCCATTGATGTGATTGAATTTGATGCGGCGAGCAATAACGGGGTGGATGATGCCCGTGAGTTGGTTGAGAGTGTTCAATTCAGCTCGATGTCGGGCAAGTTTAAAATTTATATCATTGATGAGGTTCATATGTTATCGACGCAAGCCTTTAATGCCTTGCTAAAAACATTAGAAGAACCGCCACCCAATGTTATTTTTGTGTTTGCTACCACTGAAGCCCACAAAGTACTGCCCACAATTATTAGTCGGTGCCAGCGTTTTGATTTCTCACGGATCCAAACTCAAGAAATTGCCGCTCACTTAGGCGATCTTGCTAAACAAGAAGGTATCTTGATTAGTGATGATGGCCTGACCTTGATTGCTCGCCACGCCCGTGGTGGACTGCGTGATGCGGTGGGCTTACTGGATCAAGTCGGTGTGTTGGGTCGCTCGCAACCAGGTGTTGAACTACAACCGTCTGATGTGGCGATGTTTATCGGGTCACTTGAAGAAGACAATCTGTTTGCGCTCACCACGGCTATTGGGAGTCGTCAGGCGGAGGGCTTACTAAGTTTACTTCCCGATTTAATTAATCGCGGTATTGAAGCCAGCACGATTGTCAAAGAACTCACCCAACATTACCGTAATATGTTACTGGTAAAAGCATCGGGCAATGATGTACAGCCTGAAGCCCTTGATATGAATGAGGCTTACGTGACACGCTTGCAAGAGCAAGCCACGGTGTATGGCTTGGAAGAACTGCCACAAATTCTGTCTCGCTTGTCCTCGCTTGAAAAAACCATTCGAGCTACCAAGCAACCTGAGTTGTGGTTAGAAATTGGTTTGTTAGAGCTGACGTTTAGAGAGAACATCCATCAGCTTGAATCACTGGTTCAGCGTATTGATGCGTTGGAAGCAAGATTATCGGGTGGTGCTGTGCCGGCTGCAATGCCAGCACCTCAGCCAGTTGCCTCACAACCTCAACCAATGCAGCCTGCGCTACAACCAATGGCGCCACCAGCTGCAGCACCTGTCTCACAACCTTTGCCTAATAAGGCACCTGAAGCTTTTCAACCTAAAGAATCACCGCCCGTTCAACAAACACCGGTCGCTCCAACGCCAACGCCTCCGGCTTCTGGTGGTGGAGAGTATAGAAATTTGATTGATTCTGTGGCGAGTCCCTTAGTAAAATCGATGCTGAAAGAGCATACGTTTTTACTGACGAAAGACGGCACAAAAATTGTGATTGGCTGTAAGAGTGAACCGATTTTAACCACACTGAAAAAACCAGAACGGTTTATTCACCTTCAAAAGGCCGCCAACTTTATGTATGCCGATAACATGGTGATTGAGGTGGTTCACGAACCCAACCCACCGGCCGGTACATTTGCCCCTGTCACTCCAAAGCAAGCACCCAAACCGACTGTTGCACCGCCCCCTGTTTCACCCGCACCAGCTTCGGCGGTGAGTAATCAAGTGTCGATGGCACAACCGCCACCTCAGCAAGTATCTCAACAAGCGCCAATACCAGAAACGGCGGTGCCTGAATTTGCCGCGCCCACACCAGAACCTGTACTAACAGCCACAACAGCAGTGATGGAACGCGCGCCCGAACCGACTCAATCAGTGCCACCACCCCAGCCAATAACTCAACCAACCCAGCCTATGGTCCAGCCGGTGAGCCAAACAACGGGCGAACCCCCTGACATGGACGATGCCAAACAATACACCGCCGACCTACTTCAAGGCCAAGTGGTGGATTAAGTTATGAGCAATGAGGCAAAGACTATTAATAAGAAGAAAGCTCAAGATAAAGAGCTAGAGTATACTTCGCCAATAATTCTTCATGATACAACTCGAACTCGTATTACTTGCATGCCTTATTATATTCCTAGAAGCAGTGGCTCTAATGATATTGCATTACAAATTAAACGGTTTAATAAATCTAAGGTTCAGGGTCTTACAGGGCCTCAGATTCAACTCGATGAAGATGTGACTATTAATTTACAGGACTCAGCTGTGAGGCTTTTGGCCGTCACTTTGACTGATTACTTGCAAATAGCTAACCATGATGCCGGGAATTACCTTGTTTTGAGAATGAATGAGGGAGTGACTGATATCTCAAATCAAGACCCTGCTCTCGTTTCTAAAGTTATTGCTAATATTTTAAGTGATAAAGAAGTGATTGAGTATTTCCAGAATCAAGAACTTAGCGAGGAAATCATTGCAGCACTTAAGGGGCATATTAAAATAAAAGAATTAAAAAATGCACTTGAAAAACTGCGTAGTATGCTTGATACAGGTGATTCTAAAGAATCTTCATATCAAAGTTGGTGTGAAGAGCATAGTTGGGTTTTTGGTAATGCTTACGCTGTAAATGATAAGATTCGAAATATTTCAGCGGGTGATAGTCTTGATATAATTATTCCTATTGTAACAAGTGGCTATCGGGACTTAATTGAGCTCAAGAGACCAGATAAAAATATACTTCAGTTTGACGAATCACATCATAATTATTATTTTTCTAGTGATGTATCAAAAGCTATAGGTCAAACGCATAGATATTTAGATGTATTTGCTGAAGAAGCAGCCACCGGTTTAAAAGGCAAGCCTGAGATTATTGCATACCATCCACGAGCAGTAATAGTAATTGGTAGATCCAATGATTGGGTTCCCGATCAATTTAAGGCACTACATGGTCTTAATAGAAGACTGAATGGTATTACGGTAATGACTTATGATCACCTACTTACGCAAGGCGAACGTTTATTACAGGTGGTCGAACATCAGAATGAGAACTAATTTCAGTTAGTCCCCTTAATTGTTAAAATACGTTACAATAGGGGGAGTGTGATAACCGTGTGCACTGTTTTTCGAGTGGTTAGACAATATAGAAAAGCCCCGTCCTCTTGGATTTGTCCTTGCGAGGTCGCTTCAAAGAAAGCACAGAAGTGACGTTGGTGTTACGGGCTAAAGCATCGTTGTTAGTACTCGAATACAATACCCTCATTTCAAGTTCGTTAATTTGTTTGTTCTTTATGGTTTGTCAGCAACTAAAGGTGAGTTAGCTTTTCGATGAGTTCTTCGTCTGAACCGCCATTTATAAAGCGACTTCAGGAATCCCAACAAGGGTATTCCGGTGCGCCTCGTCGTACGTTTTTTACGCAGGAAAACAAAATCCTGCTGCTTATTATTGTGGGCGTCTCACTGGCGTTTGGGATTATTGGCTGGCAGTTTTACAACAATTATAAAAACACGCTGAATGATAACTACGAAAAACTGGGCGGCATGATCAGTAACGTGGTTGCCGTGGTGGGTATGGAGCATCTGTCTTCAGATACGTTGCCTGATGAAAAATTGAAAATTTTTGTCGACCAACTACTTCAAAACAGTGATGACATTGCTGCCATTGAGTTTTTAGATAATGACGGCACCAGTATTTATACCAGCTTTAAAAACTTGCCGGCGGATGAAAAATCGAACTTGATCGATTTTGTGGCACCACTCCAACCGAATCTGGATGGCGTGCCGACCCAACCCATTGGTAATGTGCACGTTAAACTGACGAGCAAAACCCTTGAGGATATTAGAGGAGCATCAGGACGCACCATTCTGTGGGTGTTCTTTAGTGCTTACTTTGTTTCGATTTTAGCTGTTTCACTCAACACGTACTATAACAGTAAGCATTTGCGAACGTTGGTACGCGCGCTAAAACGCTTATCAAGTGGTGATTTTGGCTATAAAATCACCGAGCAAGATTTGCCCGGTGAGCTGCGGAACTTGGCGGAATCGTTTAATGAAATGTCGGTACGACTTCGACTCTACGAAGATCAGAACTTAGAGACGATTACGTTCGAGCGTAATAAACTTCGCGCGATTTTATTGAGTATCGCTGATGGTGTGGTGGTGTGCGACGCCCAAGGCCAGTTGACCATTATTAACGGCGCGGCGTGTCAAATGCTGGGCTTTAAAAACAGCGAGTGGGCCATTGATACCAACATTAAAGAATACAGTACCGTTGAAGGTGTGCGCTGTTTTGAACCTGTTGTGCGTCAGTTCCATCAAGAACTAAAGCAATCCAAAGGCTTATTGCCTGAAGGG
>CAYGPY010000238.1:2347-4864 GCA_964351765.1 uncultured Vampirovibrionales bacterium | reverse complement strand
TGATGGATTAAATCCGTAACGAGTAGCGCCGTGGTGGGTAAAGGGGGTTTGAGATGAACGCCTTTGCCGTCTGTTGTGATGCAGCAATAAAAAAAATTCAATCCCAAATCCGTCCCTATTTAAAAAACCGGATACCGAGAAGGGTGTTAATTGCAGAGTAGAAAGCCTCTAACTCCGCACTGTCCCAGCACCCTTCGGTTCCGGTATTTTTTTGTGGGTTGAGGTTGGGGTGGGATCTTGAGATAATGGTAATCGTTCACTCTCACATCAGAAAGATACAAAATGAATATTACAAATGCAGTTATCAAGAATTTCAAAGGTATAAGCCAAGTTGACATAGAAAATCTTGGCAACATCAATGTATTTTTCGGTAAAAACAACAGCGGTAAAAGTTCAATATTACATGCTCTTGCTTTATGTTGTTCTTCCGCCAGAAATCAAGACAACACAAGTAAACATTTCAACGAATTTTTAAAAGTTAAAGATTTATTTCCTAAAGGTCCTGAAAAATTCCACACCGATTTAAGATTCCAACTAATTGATAGTCACATATCAGAATTCAGATTCAAAATAGCATCTATTTCAAATAACACTGCTATATTTAACCCATATACCATAGTAAATAATGTAAAAGCAGATAATACTTATTTAGAAATAAAAAACAAAATAAAATCAATTTACATTGAACCAAACCTTATTATTGATAAAAACAGTAGCGAAATTCAGAGTTCTCGTAATGCCTATCAAAACTTTACAGACTCTCACAATCCAAACATTTCAGGCATCGAGTTGTTCGAATATCTGAAAAGACTATCTAGTCATAACGAAAGTGGTTTTAAGGATCAGAACTATGAAAATGTAACAACTTCAATCAAACATTATTTCAAAGATTTAACTCTACTCGAAAGTGAACCAACACTTGATAACAAACCCGCAACCCAATATATTGAACAAGGAAACGAACATAAATTAAATATTATATATGCTGGTTCTGGACAGCGTTGTTTTTTAGATATTTTAATCAAATTAGAACTTTCTCAATCTAATATCGTATTACTAGATGAACCTGAACGCGGATTACATCCAGATCAACAAAGAGGTTTGATTGACTTTTTAATTAAGCATTCAAATGAACGCAAAGTTCAGTTTTTTATATCTACCCATTCACCAGTATTTTTAAATTATCCTGAACAAATTAACTACTACCGTGTATACAAAGAAAACAATAATAGACGTGTAGAAAAAATACACAAAGAATCAATCTCTACATGTCTTTATGACATTGGATTAAAACCAAGTGACTTATTTAATAGTGACATCACGCTTTTTGTTGAAGGGGCAACCGATTTAGTCTTTTATGACTACATCATTAACTCTTTATACAAAGATGAAATAACTCCTTGCCGAGTTAACGTTTTACCACTGGGCGGTAATTCTAGCATTACAGCTATTGCTAATAAGAAAATAGACATAAACAATATAGTAAACACCTCCAATAAAGTTTTCATTCTTTTGGATGGCGATCTAGAAGAAAACAAACTTAGTTCAAGAGAAGATCATGAAAAAATAAAAGAAATGATACCCGAACATGTTTATATTACAAAGAAAACCAACCTTGAAGCATATTTTCCACAGGAATTTTATTCTTGTGATGAAAATAGAATGCAGGAATCAGAAAAACCAAATCCTCACAAGATAAAACAGCTGTGTGAGAAGCATTTAACTAAAGACAACCTTGATGAAGAAATTAAAAATGTTATCCTGGAAAAGCTACTCAATTATCGTAATGAGCTCGTAGGTAAGCCTTCTACATCAAACTAATCGCGTCGACGTCTAGTAGGAAGCGCATGTCTTCTGGGGGTTTTACGCTTTGGTAGAATTGCCTTATTACTTCGTGGCCTTTGCCTCCGGCTCTGTTTTTGATCATCATGTGAAAGCGGTATCGTCCCTGTATTCTGGCGATGACGCAACTCGCTGGGCCTACCACGTCCATGTGTTCTTCTAGGCCCGCTTTTTGTATGGCCACTTTCAGGTGCTCGGCGCTGGCTTGGGCAAAGCGCCAGCCTGTTTGCTCACCCGTGCTACTGATAATAAATCGAAAGAGTTGCGAGAACGGCGGAAAGCTGAGTACCTTTCGGATCTCAATCTCCTCCTCATAAAACCCATCAAAGTCCTGTGCCTTACCAAAGCGAATCACTGAGTGCGCCGGCTGAACCGCCTGAATCACAACTCGCCCCGGCTTCTCACCACGGCCAGCCCGTCCTGCTACTTGGGTCATCATCTGAAAACCACGCTCGCTCGATTTGAAATCCGGCAGGTTAAACGTACTATCGGCCGCCACCACGCCAACCAGCGTCACACGGTGGATATCAAGCCCCTTGGCCACCATCTGCGTGCCAATCAACACATCGGCTTCACCCGCGCTAAAGGCGTCAAAAATTTCTCGGTGCGCATCTTTTCTCGTCAGCGTGTCACTGTCCAAGCGCAATGTTTTGATATCAGGAAAGCGTTTCTGAA
>CAYGPY010000238.1:0-2337 GCA_964351765.1 uncultured Vampirovibrionales bacterium | reverse complement strand
TCCCACACCCGCCTGACCAATGGCATTACTCGCACATTGCGGGCAAAACTGCGGGGTCGGTTCTTCGTGCGCGCAATAGTGGCAACGCAATTTATTAACCGGCCGATGCATCGTCATCGCCACATCACACTGCGGGCACGTAAACATGTACTCGCACTGCTTACACCGCGTGCTGGTATAAAACCCACGGCGGTTAATCAAAATAATGGTTTGCTCGCGCTCGTCAGGGTTCTCATTGGTTTTTAAATTTTTCTGAATCTCTTCAATCAGCAAGCGGCTCAAATAGCCCTTGTGCCCCGCCATCCGCTCTTGGGTCATACTCACAATTTCAACGGTCGGCAACGCACGTCCGGCAAAACGCTCAGGCATCGGCAACACGGTGTCATTAATTTGTGCATTATAAAACGTGGCCATATCGGGCGTGGCACTACCAAAAATCAGCTTGGCATTATCTGACTCAGGACGATGCTTAATGAGGTACTCGGCCAGTGTTCTGGCATCATAGCGAGGCTCCGGCGCATCCTGCTTGTAACTGCCATCGTGCTCCTCATCAATACAGATCAGGCCTAGCTTTTTCATTGGCGCCCAAATCCCACTGCGCGCGGCAATCAAGATTTTTAATTTCCCCGTGGCCAAGCGTCGCCACGTGTCGGCTTTTTCACCGGCGGATAAATTACTGTGCCACAGCGCCACATTCTCTGGGCCAAAGTAGGCAATAAAACGTTTAGAGAGATGCGAGGTCAGCGCAATTTCAGGCACCAAAATCATCGCTGACTGCCCCTTGGCTAGCGCATTACGCGTTAATTCCATATACACTTCGGTCTTACCCGAACCCGTCACGCCGTAAAGCAAGTGCGTGCTATTGGGCGGGGTTCCGTGGGCTTTATCCACCACGGTTTGCTGACCGGCATTAAGCGTTAAGGTTTTCTTGGTCTCATCAAATTCCAGCTTGTTATAGTAGCTCAACGGATCGCGATGCACCGTCACATCGGCAATAGCAATCACGCCCATTTGCGATAACTTTTTTAGCGTGGGCGGTGTAGTTTTACACGCACTCAATACCTCGGCATGTGGGGCGCCTTCGCTCTGATATTTTTCCAGCAGTTTCTGCAAGCCCTCAGCAATACCTATTTGACGTTTGGTGAGCGCCGGTTCAAAATCATACGGATCCTCAAGCAGGTGTACGCGCTTCTCGGTTTTTTCTGAAGTCGTACCCGACAGACTTGTATCAATCTCAACCACTTCTTTTTTAACCAACGCCCGAATCAACGTGTTCATATCCTTGGGCGTCAGATTAAAGACACGCGCCAAGTGTTTAGGAGAAAATCCTTTTGGCGCTTTATCGGATTTAGCTTCCAAATGATTAATCACCTTCAGACCTATCGGATCCAATGCATTTTTTTGTTGCGGGGTAAGCAAGCCCGATTTAAGGCGGACTTTCTTTTTTACTTTTTGAACCAGATTAGCCGGCAAGGCGGTTGCCAACACCGAAGGCAACGGCGTGACATAGTAATCCGCCACCCACTCCAAAAACTGATAGTATTCGGCCGTAAACATCGGCGTCTCATCCAAGACGTCGCCCACGGCTTTCAGCTTATATTTACCCGTGTAGGTATCTTCAACAGCAACCACAAAACCCGTTACAGCAGGCTGGCGCCCAAAGGGCACCATCACGGACACGCCCACCTGTACGGCGTCCTTCATATCATCAGGGATGACATAGGTGAACACGTTGGTGTCCAAGCCCTTGGCCTCGATATGCACCAATACGTGGGCATAGGTCGCATCAGCCGACACATGGCTGTTGTCGACGATTTTACTTTTAGGGGCACTCGAAGGCACCGCAAAAAGCTGTTGTTGTTGTGAAAAACCAGACATACCTCTATTATCTCAAATTGCGAGCCCAAACAGTATGTTTACGACCTTATGTTTACGATCGCGTGTGAAGCAAGTGAATGTGAACCAAACGCGTGTTTTGGCTAAAATAGAGTGACACAAAATTTATTATTAAGGAGAGCCACCATGAGCGCTGTGATTGAAGCCATTAAAATCAAATTAGAAAAAGAGCTTGACGCCACCAACGTAATGATTGAAGATGATAGCTGGAAACATGCCGGTCACACCGCCATGCAAAATCAGCCTCAACGAGAAGCCACCCACCTCACCATCCACATCACCAGCCCAAAATTCAAAGATCAAAACCTAATAGACCAACACCGAATGGTCCACACAATCCTAAAACCAGAAATGGCCACCCATCTACACGCGCTGGTATTGAAAACGACTGCTCCTTAATTACTAAAGTAAGGTGAGCTCTTGAGTAGCAGAGTCAGTAAA
>CAYGPY010000237.1:4504-4893 GCA_964351765.1 uncultured Vampirovibrionales bacterium | reverse complement strand
TGTTGTACCCCCAATAGTTACTTAGGTTTTTCTCCACCACAAAATGTTCATCCATATGATGATGAATGGGTTAAAGCTCAATAGCTGTAACACCAAGAGTTTTAAGGTGATTGATGATCGGCTCGCTGGCAATGCCGGAGTAGGTGCCACGCAGTTTTTGAGGTACATCAGGGTGTAACATCGATAAGCCTTTGACGTGACCTTCATAGATGATTGTTTTGTGCCACGGGGTTTGTGGCAATTGGTCGTCACCCCAGCTAAAAGCATCATCCACCACCTGAGCCAGCGGCGCATACGGCGCACTGTCCTTGGTGTCCATCTTAAGGTCGACTGTTTCTGACGGTTTTTTCTGAATCGTGTAGCCGTATAAATCATTGTGCCACGTGGGA
>CAYGPY010000237.1:0-4494 GCA_964351765.1 uncultured Vampirovibrionales bacterium | reverse complement strand
TAGGGATCGAGTAAAAGCTTGTGTGGATTGAAACGATGCCCGTCTTTAGGGGCGTAGTCGCCATACACGCGGTAGCCGTAAAGTTGCCCAGGGCGGATGTCGGGTAGGTAGATATGCCAAACGTGATCGGTGTATTCGGGCAATTCAATACGGCTGCTCTCCTCTGTGTCATCCACGTTATCAAAAAAGCACAACTCTACCTTACAAGCGTGCTCGCTAAACAGCGCAAAGTTCACGCCCTTGCCATCCCATGAAGCACCTAAAGGATAGGGCTTTCCGGGTTGGATGCGGTGTGTCGTTTCTGATTGTGATTTTGAATAAGGAACCATAAATAAAGCGAACGCCTGACAAACGAATACATCTCTATTGTAGCGATTTTTGATCGAAGAGGTAACGACCAGTCGGTTACGATCGAGATGACCCAAAAATAGTGTAATAAGAAGTCTTGTTAGTTAAAAAACCCAACTGTCACAGTGTATCCTCAACTGTCACAATAAATGAGTGAAAATCGACGTTTTTTGGCCGTTATTGCACCGTTTCAAGTCCATTTTTACGCAAAAAACACCCTTTTTTGAGCCTTTTTTAGCTGTTTTTGACCCTTTTTTGAATCAAAACAACCTCTAAAATCGATCAAAAATGGCATCCACATGCTTTAAATAATCATCGGTATCAAAGCAGTTTTCAATGTCTTCAGTGCTCAGCTTAGCTGTAACTTCCGCGTCAGCTAGAAGGTTCGCTTTGAAATCGCCACCCTCTGTGTTCCAAGCCCTGTGGGCATTTTGCTGCACTAGGCGATAGGCATCTTCACGACTCATTCCTTTATCGATCAAGGTGATCAGCACGCGTTGGCTGAATATCACGCCACCGTAGCGATACATGTTTCGGCGCATATTTTGCTTATGCACAATGAGGTTTAAAACCACGTTATTAAAGCGATTCAGCATATAATGCATCAGGGTAAACACGTCAGGATAAATCACGCGCTCGACGCTGCTGTGACTGATATCGCGCTCGTGCCACAGGGCAATATTTTCAAGGGCTGGGATGGTATAGCTTCGCACCAATCGGGCGAGTCCGGTGAGATTCTCGCTACTAACGGGGTTGCGCTTGTGAGGCATGGCACTGCTGCCTTTTTGCCCTTTACTGAAGCCTTCTTCAACTTCAAGAATATCGGTTTTTTGAAGGCCGCGGATTTCGACGGCAAATTTTTCGATGCTACTGGCGAGACTGCCTAGGGCTAAGAATAGCTCAGCGTGGATATCTCGGCTGATCACCTGTGTGCTAATTTTGGCGGGTTTTAGGCCGAGGCGTTCGCAGGTTTTTATTTCAACGGCGGGATCGATGTTGCTGTAGGTGCCCATGGCGCCACTGATTTGGCCCACGTTGTTTTCTTCAAGTGCTTTGGTCAAACGGGTTTGCTGACGTTCAAGTTCATCGAGCCATGTTAAGAGCTTCAGCCCAAAGGTGATGGGCTCGCCGTGAATACCGTGCGAACGGCCAATCATCACGGTTTTTTTGTGCTCAACGGCACGTTTTTTTACGCTAACAATGAGCGCTGAAAGTTTGTCTTGTAGGAGTTTTCCGGCTTGCTGAATTTGCACTGAAAGCGCTGTGTCTAGAAGGTCGGAGCTGGTCATGCCAAGGTGCACAAACCGGCTATTATCGCCCACGTGCTCGGCCACGTTGGTGAGGAAGGCAATCACGTCGTGCTTTACTTCTAGCTCGATTTCATCGATGCGTGGAATCTCAAACTTGGCTTTGCTTTTGACGTCATCGTAAGTGCCTTTGGGGATGGTGCCCATGGCTTCGTGCACGGCCACCACGGCAAGCTCAACGTCAAGCCACGTTTGGAATTTGGCCTCTGAGGTCCAGAGGTCGGCCATCTCTTTTAATGTATAACGCTCTATCATTGCAACATTAGTTTAACAAAAACAAGAAGTACTTTTTGGAATGATTGATTTATGTTCTAATGTTGTAGTATTTACTCGTTCTTTTTATTCGAAGGTATATCGTATGATTTCTGCTTTTAGCCCAACATTACCGTCATTGCCAGCTGTTTCCAAAACATGTGTAGGACAGTTGTCTAACACGTTATTTGCATCTCAAGATGTCGTGAAATTTTCTGCTTATTCTGAAGAACAGAGTAAGGCCATTGAGATTTCAAAGCTCTCTGATGCGGTGTATTTAGAATTATTTGCAAATACAAAAGGTAAGGACTATGAAGAGCCTGCCGGTTCACTGCCCTCGGGAAAAATATATTCCCAAAAAGATTTATTCGGGCTCGATTTTAATAGTGAAATGCTTTCGCGGCTAGCGAGTACATGGGATGTGGCGTTCATCGATCAAATTGAAGAGTTTTATCAATGTGATGATGCAGATTTAGATGAAGCTATTATTATAGCTGTAATTCAGGCTCGTCACCGTATTAAAGGTGAAGAAGTACGCGCCGATCGTTTTGGGCCATTATAAGGAGATGTCTATGATTCATAACAACATAGGTGTAATGCCCGTAACACCCTTCAGAAATCAAGCTCAAGCTCAGCCTCGTGTTCAGTTTGGTTTGTTCTATTCATATGATGAGAAGAGTCTTGAAATTTCAAAACTCTCGGATACTCAGTATTTAGAATTGCTTTTAAAAACGCGTGATTTGAAAATTGAGCAAGAAGCAAGGGTAACGTTGCCTTCTGGTGCGACTTTTCGTAGGTACGACTTAGTTGGAAATCGCTATCGTCATGACTCAAGGGATGTTGAACTGATCTCTCGTTTAAATAGCACGTGGGATATTGATTTTTTGGACGCTGTGGAGCAGTTTTATCGTGAATCCCCAGATTCAGAACTTTCTGATTTCACCTTTAACGCATTAGTGAAAGCGCGCCACCGCATTAAAGGTGAGCAAGTGCGTGCTAATCGTTTTGGGCCTTTGTAAGGAGATGCCTATGATTCTTATTAATAATGTACCAATGCCAGTGATACCTCGTAGAAATCGAGCACAGCATCGTGTTCAGTTTGGCATCTATGATAACCAAGACAAAGTGGCACTTGAAATATCTAAGTTATCCGATGACGAATATCTAAAACTGTTTTTGGCTAGTGCGGGTATCAGTCTAACTAGTACTGTTGGTGAATTGCCCTCGGGCCGTTCTTATACACGAAACAATTTGCTTGGTGAGCAAGAAGATGAATTGGAGAATGATGAGTTAAAGGCGCGCCTTTTAAACTCTTGGGATAGTACCTTTGTTAATGCGATAGAGTTGTTTTATGAACAGCAAAGCTTTGTGGTGGAGAGCTGGATTTCCAACGCCATTATTAAAGCCCGCCACCGCATTAAAGGCGAGCAAGTACGTGCCGATCGTTTTGGGCCTTTATAAAAGGAGTAAGAGAATGCATCTGAATTTACCCGTGAATGTGTCGCGATACGGCATTCAGTCTCCGCAGAGAGTGAAAACGAATATGTATCTGTTCGCACAGCCTACTACTCAGCAAGTTCAGTTTGAAGGAATCAGTAATGACCATGCAAAATTTCTTGCTTTGTCAAAGATGACGGACGATGAGTTTTTAGCGTTATTGGTTCAGACTACAGGTTCCTCGGATAGCGCACCTGTTGCTCAACACGTATCGGGTGTTAAATTTAGTTTGAGAGATTTGGTGGGACGTGTTTGGATTTCTGAAACACCTCAGGTGATGGGGTTAAATGCCCGAATGCAAAACACGTGGGATCTTGATTTTGTTGATGCGGTTGAGGCGTTTTTATGTGAGCAACCCACTAATTTTGACCATACCTCCATATTTCTGAAAGCCATTGTTGAAGCCCGTCACCGTATTAAAGGCGAACAACAACGTGAGAAATATTTTGGGCCTTTATAGCTAATTAATAATGATTTTTAGTAAAAGGTTATATAAACTCCTTTGTTTATGGGATTTCAATGACCTCTCTCTCCTTCATAATAAGGATGAGGTGATCGGTTTGTTTGTAAAGCCGGCGGCCTTTAATCAGGAGAGAGATGCCCGTGAAAAATTTGGCACCAAAACCAATGGCCTTCGATATTGACGCACAGAACTTGGTGAAAACCTTAGCGCTGTCTTGGATGCTAACGCTACTGACGATTGTTTGCCTTGGGGTTACCACCAGCAACGTGTCTGCTGAAGAAGCAATGTCACCTGAGATGCCAACATTGCGTGGTATGCAGGAACTCCCTTCGATGGATGCCACCGATGAGGATTTACCCACCACCACGTCTTTTTCGGATGAAGAAGAAAAAATGACTGCCTTGCATGAGTTTCAGACTGAGGTAAACAATGCCGACTACCCCCAAACCAAAGAAACCCATAAATCCAGCGATACCGGTGAAGAGGGGTTTCATAACACCAGCTTAAGTTCTCCAGAAAACCTGCCACCAGCGCACACACTTCAGACGGAAGCAACGTATGAAACCGCACCAGAAACCATAACCCCCGTCGCCTCGATGACAAGTTCAACGAGCTCGGGCTTTGTGC
>CAYGPY010000236.1:0-4907 GCA_964351765.1 uncultured Vampirovibrionales bacterium | reverse complement strand
GGGTCTCACGGATGATCAAACCTCGGAAATCAAAGCACAAATCAAAGAAGTAACAGCAAAAATCGCTTCAGGTAACGTTAAGCCCGCAGCGCCTCAAGCGCCAGCGGCTCGTCGTCCAGGCAATCCTTTAGCCGGCACTCAACCGCCTGCTATGCCAGCCGATCCTGAAGCAGCTGTTCGTGCTCAATTCGAACAACAACAAGCCATGAAAGCAGCCAACATCAAAGTGGGAATGGAAGCCAATGCGGATAAATCCATCTTGCAAGATGCCTACGTACTTAAGTTCTCCGCCCCCGTTACTGAAGACAGCATGGGGGTGTTAAACAACGCCTTGATGCAAGCTGCTCAGTTCAAACAGGAGTATGGCGGCTCGCTCAAATTGGTGATCGACAGCCCCGGTGGTGACCTAACCGCTGGTAGAAAACTGTTGGATGCCATGGACATCTTAGGTATTCCTATCGACACAATGCTTGTTGGTGGCCTTGGTGCCAGCATGGGTTCATTGATGTTCTTAGCCGGTAATCGCCGGATCATGACCAAGAATGGCCGCGTGATGATTCACCAACCATCAGTAACAATGCCACCGATTCCATCGAAAGCTGAAGACTTGGCTGAGATGGCTAAAGAAATCAAAATTATGCGTGATAGCTTAGATGCCCACATTGCCGCTAAAACGGGTTTGGACATTGAAGAAGTTCGTGAGATGACCAACACCGACACGTTCCTTCACCCACTAAAATCACTTAAAATGGGTTTTGCGACTCACGTCTTGGTTGGCAAAAACGAAGCCATTACAGCGGATGCGGTGAAAGATCTGACGATGGAAGAAATTGAAGAGCGTGACCAATACCAACGCTACGATGACTTAGCCACCGAGCCGTTTGAATCACTCAACTCAGCAGTTTCACCTGATAACAAAACTATTCCGGGCCAAGTGAACATTGTGCACCAACCGCAGCCAATGGGTAGAATGCCAGGTATGTCGAGTGACAGTTCTGATATCAACACCCTTGTGGTTGACCCAGATGGCGCAATGGACCCTTCAGGATTCTCCACCGAGACACCAGGTGTGGACGATCAACCTCGTTTCACGTTGTTTGCTTAAAACAACTCTCAAGCTTAAGCTAAAAAAAGACCTCTCAATGCAATGCATCGGGAGGTTTTTTTGGCAATCACTAGGGGAATAAATTTTGAATAAATTATGAATGAGTTATATAAATTATGTTCTATCTGTTCAGATACTCTCTACAGGCTATATAGCCTCTCTCTGTCTATCCACTCTAAATCTGGATTTTCTCTCTATTTCTCAGGCCTTTTCTTTCTTAAGCTCTTTGTTGCATCTTAGCGAAGGAAGGCACCACTGGCGCTATCCAAAATACTATCGGCAATATCGCTTGTGTTTAATGAGTTAAGATACTCGTTAATCCGGCCGCTATCAAGCATATTTTTAAGCTGAGACACCTTCTCTGAAGAGGCGTTTTCGGCTGGCAAACGCATTGCTAAACGCGCAAACTTTAAAATCTCTTTTTCACGCTCGTAAGCGTCTTTGGCTTCAGCTGAAATCGAAATCTGATCGAAACTCTTTAGCGTCTCAACCGCATCGGTTCCCTCTTTAGAAGCTTGATTTACTTTTTCTACGGAACTGGCTTGACCCAAGCCCAGAAGGCCGGCGTCTTGAATCTTGTTATGTCCGTTAATGCCATCAACCATAATTTAATTACCTCTTCGGTTTTCCCTGTTAGTGATTGCTCTGATTATTAATCTCTGTTACAGCGTCGGTCTTGTGGGCGAGGCTGTCTCTGTTTGCTGAACACATCTTGTACCACTTGCGGTACAGCTCGTTTTATTGATTTCTTAGCTATACTCTTATTATCCCTGTTTACAAGCGCAATTACATTCACCACAGGATTAATCTTCCCTCATCCGATCGATGTATAAATCGCGTCTAAATCAGTAAAACAGCATCAAATAACAGCTTTAAAAAGCAGCTAAAGCCTCTCAAGAAAAGGCTCTTTGGGTTTAAACCCTCTTAAACCACCCTCCTCCTTCAGGAGGAAAAAGCCTGCCTACACCACACAGTGGATGAGAGACAGCGTTTAAAAAGGGCATACTGAAGATGAATCCACAACAACCACCTCGTTTGTTCCCTCGTCCTGAAACAACTATTGTTCAGGGCGATTTTTATTTGGAAACATCTAACAAATGCTTTAAAACGAAGGGCTAAAAACCGATAAAACGGAGCAAGCGACCACGAAGCATTTTGTGTAAATTAAACGAGCGCATTACCCAAAACACTTTGTTCACTTTGATATCCTTGGGGGGTGTTTGATACAGCTTCATATCAGACACAACATAACTACCATCAGCCTGATGCACCACACCAATTTTAAGCGCGTTCCCGCTTTGACTTTTGAGCGGCTTCGAATCAGCTTGTTTCTTTTTTCTAAGCCCTTCAAACAGCACTCTATTATCGCCTCTGCGTTCAGAAAGCGATACATGGTGATTTAACGATGGTACAATCCGCATCATTAGCTTGGCACTGTTTCCCCTGACCGTTATATAACGAAGAACATACTGTTCTTATTTTTTTCTCACTACCGATGGCATCATAACACACTCATCTCAGCTTACCTAGAGGCTTTTAAGTGTTGGTAACACACTCACCAAAAAACGTCACACTGCTTCAAATTTCTTTTAAACACACCGTGCTTACACTACAATAGAAGCATTATTTAGCGCATAGGCTTAGCAACTAAAAAAACACGTCATAGTGAGGGAAACGATCGTGGTGTGGCCTGAAAACAGCCCAACATCAAAGCCAGTCGCTACTAGAACAGCGATTCAACCTTCTAAATTGGTGCCAAACGCAACTCAAAAAGCATCAAATCCTGTTGTGTTGCCCGATTTATTTGAACATCAGAACATCCTGACAGCCGCCTCACCAGTACAGTTTTCGGGACTACTAAGTGATTTTCGTAAAAAATTACTGCATCCCTTTCGATCTGACACCAACGACCCACAAGGATCGTTTCGAAATCGAGGCAAAAGCCTTAGAAAAACAGACGAGAAATCGCTTGTTCCCGACGAGTCGGACACCACAGAAACACCGGAAACCGACACGGATACAGATAACACGCTTACGGATGAAGAAAAGAAACGCTTAAAACGTCAAGAACGCGAAGCCAACCATGGGCCAGAACCCTATTATGGCCGGCGAAATTTCCGAAACATTGCCTTGGCAGGCTTAGGCACCATGGCCTTTGTTAATTCGTTCGGCGTGGTGAGTGACGTGCTGGACTGGAAAGACGAGCGCGCTTGGACATCCGAAATACCAGAACGGAGCGATCAGTCACTGGCCGATAAAATTGGGAATGGCATTGGCGATGGCGCAGATTTCATCAAACTCCCTGAAGCCCTCGACGTGGCCGATCACATCGGTATTCCAAATACCGTATCACTACTGCGCTTTTATCAAATTATATTACAGGGTCAGATACTATGGCTTTCCTTACAGTTAGGGCGGGCGGGCTTACGCAAAACCATTCACCCTGAAGGCCAATACGCTGAATTTCATAAAATGGGCTTTAAGGGCCAAGGCATGAAGATCGGTATTATTGCTGATGGTGTGATGCCAACGCCCTCGATGCCAAAAGAAAAAATCAAACGCTTTGAACTCAATCAAGTTAGTGAAGAAAACCCCACGGGTGAAGTGAAGCTTCACGACACCGACGGCAAAGATACCGCAATGGCAACGATGATTGCAAAAGCGCACCCTGAGGCTGAATTTGTGGTGACCGTGCAACGCCATCGAGACGTGAGCAACGATATCAATACGGCGCTTTACAAAGTCATTCAAGATCCAGACATGAGCGACCTGCAAAAAACCATTACCTTTTACCGCCCCCTTATTCAGTCCTTTGCCGACAACCTAAAACGCACGGTTGATGAAGGCGCCAACGTGGTATTACTACCTAATACACTGGATTCAAGTAACCACATCGAGACAATGAAAACAGCATTGTCTCGCTATATTTTTGCACACACCCCTATTGGCCGATTAATGGATGTCGACAAGCCTTACGATAAAAAATGGCTTCGTCATCCGTTTAAAAACACGCGTCAATTTGGTAAAGATACTCGCTCAATGATGGGCTTTACCAACTATTTAGTGTCAAAATTATCACGCGAAAATATCACGTGGGTGATGGAGCAAGGCTTTGAAGACCTACTTAAACCATGGAATGAAGCACTGGATTATGCGCATAGTAAAAACGTGCCTGTCATTATCCCTGCTGGTGATTCGGGTGCGCATTACGACAAACGCCCTGATGTTATTGGCAATATGAACCTACTTGCCTTAAGTGATCACCCAGCCTTAATCTCGGTCGCCTCAGGTACCAGTGAAAAAATGGCCACCTCGCAAAGTGTGATTAAACGACGTTCTTCGGAATGGAACGAGCGCTTCCAGCCTGATATTGCCGGTAACGGCCACGGCGAAATCCTTTCTGAAACCCGTCTATCCAAAGATATTACTGATGCAGGGGTTGTTATTGATCGCTTGCGTACACCGGCTAAAGCGATTCGTTTACGACTTGAGCTTCAAAACCCTGTGGGGGGTCGTCCAGCTTGCTCTGACGTGGCCAATGTGCTGTTAATGATGAAGCAAGTCGCACCCGATATCACCATTGAGCAAATGAAAGATATTATTTCTAAAACCGCTGACCCAATGAAACCCACCTATGAGACCCAAGATTATCTTGAATCGCTCCTATCACTCCACACACGTAAGCTACAAGAAATGGATTCGGCCAACCTCAGTATGCTCGTAAGAGCCCTTGAAAAAAACTTTAACGAAGAGTTAGAAGACCCTGCTTTAGCGGCTTATTTATCTCACGCACTACCAAAAG
>CAYGPY010000235.1:0-4907 GCA_964351765.1 uncultured Vampirovibrionales bacterium | reverse complement strand
CAATAATAAATTCAACACATAAAAATTTAAATGGATTTCCGGTAGAAAATTTAAAAACAAAAAAATCTAATCCGTGTTCAATATGTTCAAAAAGAACACCTGAAAACAAAAGTATGCTAGTTACAACCAGTGTCAAACAAGAGGCCTTATATTTATTCGAAATTATCCTCTTTAACACTATCCCTAAAAAAATAATGACAATAAATAGAAGAACAAAGATCGCAATGAAATCCGACAAGTACAGTGAAGCGATATCACTCGTATTTTGTAGAAATACATTTAGTAAGGCCCAAGAAACAAATAAGCCTGAAGTGAACACATCAAAGCTAAAAAAACGATCTTCCGTATCTACCACGCCGTCCAGCCACCATCTACTGTCAATACAGACCCCGTCATATACGACGAAGCGCCACTAGCCAGAAACACCAAAGGACCAACCAACTCAGAAGCAACCCCAACACGTTTCATCGGCATCTTTTTTGATAAATCTTCAAAAAACTGCGGGTCACTCTCTTGTAGTTCTTTTTTCGGAAAAGCACCTGGGGCAAGAGCATTTACACGAATATTTTTTTCGGCCAAATGGCATCCTAGATATCGCGTTAATTGAATCAACCCTGCCTTAGCAGGCCCATAGTGAGGCGGGTTCTTTTCATCACTATCGCCATAAATTTCAGGGTTTGGGCTTACCAAACCATACATTGATGCAATATTAATAACAGACGCCCCACTCTGCTTTGATTTTCCTGATTCTCCCAGTAAAGGTAGCGCCGCCTGAGTCAATCCAAATGGAACACTCACGCCCAAATGGTAGCTCTCATCAAAGCGCTCAATGGTATCTGTTTCCACAGACGCCGAGCTGGCTTGATAAGCATTATTGATTAATACATCTAAACGGTCAAACTTTGAACTTATTTGATCCATAAGTACTTCAGGCGCACCCGGTTCTGTCAAATCTATTTCGATCCCTAACACCCTATTTTCAGGCAAGGCAAGCGCTTCCGTTAGCGTGTCTAGTTTTATACGTGACCGCCCAGTCAGAACAAGGGTTGCTCCTGACGAGGCTAAGCCTTTTGCCATTGCTTCGCCAAGGTGCCCTGTTGCTCCAGTCAACAAAACCACACAATTTTTTAAAGAGAAAATCGAATTCTGTGTCATCGCTATAAAAACCAAGCCTTCTAGTCACCAATACTACTAAAAAAGAGGCCCCCTAAATACTTTCACATATATAAAAACGTTTAACTACGACCATTCCGAAGGATCAAGCAATTGTTTTGAAATTAAAGCCGAATCCTCTAGGCGCGAGGCAATCATATGACAAGCTTTCGATGAAAGCAACGCCACATCAAACAATTCAACATTTTCTTGAAGTTGCTCAATGGTATCAACACCCATAACCAATGCATTAATCCAATCATGCGAGAGAACGTAGTTTACAAGCAGTGCTTTTAAAGAACAACAATCTAGCTCTTTTTGAATCAACCCTAATTCCGTGAGCAATCTTTCAGGCACATAGTTGGTCTCGGTAAAAACTTGAGGCCATTTGTGGCTAGGCAAGAGCAATAAGCCCTGTAGGTACACACTGCGGACATGAATTACCAATGGGCCTCTTTTCTTTTTCAGGCGTATAGCATCAATAACGCCTGATTTATCCCATCGCCAATCCAGAATGTTAAACGGCAGTTGAATCACTTCTATGGCAGGCTCATTCAGTGCTTCGAGTGCTTCTGTTGGGTTTTGTACTGACACGCCCAGTTTTTGAATACGCCCTTCCTTTTTCAAGGCCAGAAGTGTTTTCCAAATCACACCTTCATAAGCGGCATAATGCCCCCAGCGATGGAGCATCAAAACATCTAAGGTGTCTCGATGTAAGTTTTGACATGAATTTAAAACGGATTCTCTTACCGCCTCTTCCACATCGCAAAGCGCCATGTCTGCTGACCACTCTGAAAATGGTGACAATTTTGTAATAATAGTGGGTGGTTTCTCTAGGGCCATTGCCCAGAGAATATCCCCCACTCGTTTTTCTGATTCACCATACGCTTGTGCTGTATCAAAACATGTAACACCCAGTCTAAGCGCTTCGTCAATAATGGCACGCGCTTCGTCTACAGATGGCATGCCCGTTTTATTGGCAATCCCATAGGGCAAACCTAATTGCACCGTCCCTAATATCAAAGAACGTGAAACCCTCTGGGTTGATTCTGCAAGCATTATAAATAACTCCAGATCACGCTAAACAAGTAGCGACCGCAACACTTCAATCACACGATCTTGTTCTGCATCCGTTAGATCAGGATACAATGGCAAACTAATAGCCTCTTGGTAGTATTTCTCTGACTCAGGGAAATCACCCTCTTTAAAGCCAAAAGACTTGTAATAAGGCTGCGTGTGTACTGGAATATAGTGCAAATTCACACCAATTCCGTTTTCTCGGAGGCCCTCAAACACCTCTTTATGAGAGTGTTTTACCTGATCTGATTCCAATCGAATAATATAAAGATGATAGGCCGAATAGGTATCCGGATGCTGATACGGACAGACAAGAGGTAGTTCAGTCAATGCCGTATTATATCGATCAACAAGACGATGACGCTCACTCACAAACGTATCCAAGCGACTCAATTGGCTAACACCCAATGCCGCCTGCAAATCTGTCATACGGTAGTTATACCCCAGCTCCAACTGCTGGTAGTACCAAGAGCCTTCATCCTTTGAGGAGGCATCCATCAAATCCGGATCACGGGTCACGCCGTGGGTACGCAAACGAATCAATTTTTCGTACTGTTCTTTGCTGTTGGTCGTCACGATGCCACCTTCAGCCGTGGTGATAATTTTAACAGGGTGAAAACTGAATACCGTCATATCTGAAAAGGAGCACGAACCTACCTTGTTGTTTTGATACGACGCACCAATGGCATGACTTGCATCCTCAACCACAGCAACCCCATAGTTTTTGGCTAATTTAGAGATTGCTTCCATTTCACACGATTGACCCGACAAGTGTACGGGGATTAACACTTTAGGCAGTGTGTTGGATTCGCTCGCCTGTTGTAATTTTTTCTCTAAAGTCGACACACCCATATTGTAGGTCGTGGCATCAATGTCCACAAAATCAACATCTGCACCACAATACCGACCACAATTGGCTGAGGCCACAAAGGTAATGGGGGACGTCCACATCACATCATCGTGCGATAATCCTAATGCCATACACGCAATATGAAGCCCTGCTGTTGCACTACTCACCGCAACAGCGTATTTAGCACCCGTGTAGTCAGCCATCGCTTTTTCAAACGCCTGAATTGCGGGGCCTTGCGTAATAAAATCGGAACGTAACACGTCAACCACAGCCTGAATATCCGCTTCAGAAATGGATTGACGCCCATAAGGAATATAGGGCACCGATGCCACGGGTGACACGGACGTACTACTTATATTACCAGAGGATGACCTCATTTGGATAACAACTCCTAAGCCGTTCGTATTAATAGGGCTTATCTAAGGCAACAAGCACCAACAGATCTATTTATGCTGGAACCATACCAATAATATTTTGAAGTTCTTTATTGGTCAGAAAATGAGGATTGGAGCCTGAATTGTACTCAAAACCAAACGCAACAGGAGCTCCCGCTTCGCCTGCTTTGTTAAGCGTATAATCCACAGGATCTGAGAACATAATCGCCGGACGAATCACATAGTGGTCATCAAATTCCAACGTTAAGTGAGAATCATCAACAGGGCACATAATTTCATGTAGTTTCTCACCCGGACGAATCCCAATTTCTTTATGAGGAAGGTTGGGATACATCGACTTGGCAAGATCAGCTATCGTCATTGAAGGAATCTTCGGTACAAAAACTTCACCGCCCTGCATCCGATCAAACGATTTAAATACAAAATCAACACCTTGATCGAGCGTAATCCAGAAACGTGTCATCCGAAGATCAGTAATAGGCAGTTCGGTCGCGCCTTCTTCGTCAACCAATTTCTTAAAGAATGGAATCACTGAACCACGAGATCCAATTACGTTTCCATAGCGCACCACCGCAAATCGAGTAGGACGAGTACCTACAAGATTATTACCGGCAACAAATAACTTATCCGATACCAACTTTGTGGCACCATATAAATTAATCGGGTTGGCCGCTTTATCCGTGGATAGAGCGATTACTTTTTTAACGTTGTGGTTAATCGCGGCATTCACCACATTTTCAGCACCACGAACGTTCGTGTTTACGCATTCCATCGGATTGTATTCAGCAGTGGGAACTTGCTTTAACGCAGCCGCATGGATCACATAATCCACACCATCCATCGCACGATCCAAACGAGCGCCATCACGCACATCACCAATAAAATAGCGCATCATCGGTCCGTTAAACCGTTGCTGCATCACAAACTGCTTATACTCATCACGTGAGTACACAATCACCTTACGGGGCTTATACCGGTTTAAAATATGCTCCACGGCTTTTTGGCCAAATGAGCCTGTACCACCGGTAATTAAAATCGTGCTGTCATTAAACACTATTTGATTTCCTTACATTCGTAAAAACAATCACAATACGTCAATCGTAGAATAAGGTTATATCACAAGCAGCAGAAGCGATCCAATTCTTTTACGAGCCTTTTTCGGGTGTTTCCAGAACGTCATCCTCACGCACCGGAATTTCAATCAGAGTCGTGGTCGAAGAATCAGACTTAAACTCAAACAGCCTTACCACGTTCTTGCCTTGCTTAAATACGTCTTCAGGAACCATGCCACCAAAGGTTAAGGCCTCATTAAATTCCACTAAATAAGGATAGCAATTCCAAATCACATCATTTACAGCAATCAAGGCCGCCTAGGGCACCCCTGTTTTCAAATCAAAGTCAGTGGCGTAAATCGCCCCTTCAATCAACGAAGG
>CAYGPY010000234.1:0-4936 GCA_964351765.1 uncultured Vampirovibrionales bacterium | reverse complement strand
TTCGAATAGTTTTAAAGAGTTTGTTGGGAATGTATCTGAATTCTATAAAAAAAGAAAGATGAAAAGAGCTAAAAAAAGATGCTTTGATGACTTTTATGCTAGTAATCCTGATTTAAAATTCTCTAAAAGACATCTGAAAAGATTAAATAGAGATATTCCAATTATCATTGCTTTAAATACTGGAGATATTCTGATGTTAGGTACTTGTAATCCAGATGCTGTATCTTCAGACCGTGTATATATCTATAAAAAATAAAGGATCTTGATTAACTTTCGAGGGCAGTCATATCTATTCAAGAGACTTTTGAGTAAGCCCTTACTCAAAATGGCTGTTTTCACCGTGGGTTGTGGCGGCTGTGATGTCGCCTTTGATTTCCATTGTTTGTAGGCACAGGAAGGCTGTAAACGCTGGGATGCCTGCGGCCATCAATAGGTGTGGCAGAGCTAGCGGCACGGTGCCAAAAACCATATTCAAAAACGGCGTGTAAATGGCGGCCACTTGTAGGGCAATCACTAGTAACATCACAATCCAGCTCACGGGGGCCGTGGCAATGTCTTTTATTGCTTGGTTCATATCGCCACCGGCTTGGTAATAATTCATCGGCAATAAGTTCAATCCCAAGGCAAAGGCCATACTCGTAAAGGCCATTGTTCCAGTGGCATCAGCACCCAAGTGCAATACATAATGACTTATTAATGAGGTGATTAACCCTGCACTCATCATCGATAAGGCCCAGTGCATCATTAATTTGGTTTGGGTGTTATTTACAATGTTGTCGGGTTGAACGTTGCGTTTTGGCATATCGCCTTTTAGATACAACGGCTCCATACCAAGGGCTAAGGTTGGAAACGTCACCATCACCATGGTCAACCATAAAATCTGAAGGGTGCTGAGTGCAGCGCCATTGCCAATTAAAATTCCGGCTCCGGCATAGAACAATAAGCCTAAGTTGCAACTCACCAAGTACTGCACGCTGGCCTGCAATTTTTTGCGTAACAAACGGCTCACTTTAATGGCGGTTAAAATACCATCCATGCGATCGGCTAGTAATAAAATATCGGCACTGTCCTTGGCCGCATCCGATCCTTTGTAGCCCATGGCTATTGCCACGTCACTTTTTTGAAGTGCAGGCGTATCGTTTACACCATCACCCACCATCGCCACAATGTGGCCACTGTTTTGGATGCTTTCAACAATAAACAGTTTTTCTTCAGGCTTGGTGCGGGCAAACACACGTACGGTGTCAGGGATGTGTCCGTCGCTTTCTTCAAGCTGGGCACGTTGCCAGATATAGTGCTTTTCCATCACGTCATTGCGATATTCTTCTTGCAAAATACCCAACTCACGCGCGGTGGTTTCGGCAGTCGCTTTTTGATCACCGGTAATCATCATGGTGCGCACACCAGTACGGTGCAAGTCACTAATGGCATCTCGAACACCCGGCTTAGGGGGATCACTTAGGCACACCCAACCCACAAAAATGGCGTTTTCATACGGGTCGGCGTTGTGGATTTTTTCATCGTTCAACTCGATCAGTTTTTGCGCAATACCGATGATGCGGTAGTTGTTGTCCATGGCCGACTGACGGTTTTTAACAATCAAGTCTGCTTTATCCATCACGCTCATGGTGCTGATGGTGCCATCAGGATTCATCATATACGCACAGCATTCCAACACGGCCTCTGGTGCGCCTTTAATCATTGAAACCAGACGTCCTTCAGGATCTTCGTATATCGCTGCGGATTTTAATGTCGCACCATCAAAGGGGATACTGTGTTTCTTGCGGTAGCCTTCTTCAACCACGGCTGGAGCCGCACGGAATAATGCCACATCAATCGGGTCGCCCATAATGGCACCCCGAATCCCGTTCATCACGGTGTCGTTATTTAATCGGCAAACACGCAGAAATTGCTCAATAGAACGATGAGGAATAGTATCCCCATTGCCATTTTGCCAATCGGCGTTGTAGTCCACTTCGTTTAAAGTGGGCAAAAACATCTCATCAAAAATAAGTTGGTTCTCGGTGGGTGTACCGGTTTTATCACTGCAAAGCACCGTGATATCACCGAGTGACTCCAGGGCGTTTAGATTTTTAACTAAAATCATTTCGTTGTTTAAGCGAGAAATACCGAGTGATAAAATCAAACTGCTAATCGCAGGGAGCGCACTTGGCAAGGCCGCAACAGCCATAATAATAAGAAACTGAGCCAGATGTAAAACATCGGTGCCACGTTGATATTCAACAGCCAACGTAAAACTAGCCACCACAAACGCAGTGAGCATTACACGACGTGTCATTACCATTAAGCCCTTAGCAAAGGGAGATAGTGCCTTGCGTGTTTTATCCGTGAGGTTGGCAATCTGGCCCATCACAGAGTCATTACCAATGGCAGTAACAATAATTAAGCCGTCGCCCGTTTTAATGCGTGTTCCGGCAAAAACCATGTTGCTTTGATGCGTTACTTCTTCATCAGCTGAATGCAGTTTGTAGGCATTTTTAGGAACCATGATTGATTCACCAGTTAGAACCGCTTCATCGAGTTGCAAATTATCTGACTGAAGTAAACGACCATCAACGGGAAGTACCATCCCTGATGTGATGCTTACAATATCACCGGTGACAAGTTCACTGGCCATAATGCTTTGAAGTTGCCCGTTACGTTTTGCTTTCACTCGGATGGTTTGAAAATCAGTTTCTTCAACGGTGGTTTGCTTCTTTTGATTCACAATCTGAATCAGGCCATGGATAGCAATGTTGGCTAGCAATGCTGCAAAAATCATTAATGCCTGAATGTATTCACCGGTGGCCGCCGTGAGCAGCGAGGCTGTCATTAATAAGTATGTTGTGGTGTTTTTTAAGCCACCTAAAAGAAGTTCGCGACTGCGCGAAAACTTAAGGTTATCGGTGTCTGACTTGGATGCGATTTCTTGGCGCTGGGCAACGGTCTCGTCACTCAAGCCTTCAATGTTGCTGTCTAAAAAGCGAAGGCATTCTTCAACCGAGCGGGAGTGGAATTGAAACGTATCGTCCTGATTTATTTCAGGTTCAAGACGAATGTCTTGTTGCATATTAATGTTACTTCCGGCAGTACTGACCATATCTTCCAAACTCCTCGTTGGTAATGTTTAAAGCGTTTTTGAATCGACTGATAGAATACAACAATGAACGTTTGAACTGGATTCAAACGGACGACAAACAGAAACGCAGTAGTCTTTTTAATATTGGTTTTTCAACAACAGTTATAGATAACTTGGGTATCGGCCAAAAAATACGGATCTTAAATCTGAAACACCAATTTTTATGGCGATGGATTCGTCCCGTTGACGAGTAAAGATAACAAGGCACTCGCTAATCTTTATATTGCAATGGTTTGGGCTGAATCGTTCTTATTTTTCATGTATTCCCTTATTTTGGATTTCCCTAAACGAAACGCGTTACGTTCTTAACATACCCTTCAGATCACCGTAAACACGGTGCGCTGTTTTTCGATTATCAGAAAGACGGTCGTAGTAATTGATTTCTGCCTCTTTGCGTCATCGACTTTATTCTGATTTGTGTAAGGCATATAATGACAAAAGCCGTTTATGTCTAAGCAGAGAGAAATTTTATTTATGACTTCGTCTTCCACTATTGTATCTACCGAGAATCGTCCTAAGTCAGCCGAAGCCTTTGAGGTTGCCAAGCAACTGATGCCCGGTGGTGTGAATAGCCCCGTTCGAGCGTTCAACTCTGTAGGTGGCGCGCCCGTGTTCTTTCAAAAAGCCAAAGGCGCTTATGTATGGGATATTGATGGCAATAAGTACACCGATTATGTGGGGACGTGGGGGCCAGCTATCTTGGGCCATGCCCACCCTGACGTGATTGCTCGTATTAAAGAAACCGCCGATGACGGTACCAGTTTTGGCGCGCCTACGATCTATGAGAACCTGCTGGCTCAATTGGTGATTGATATGGTGCCATCGATCGAAAAAGTGCGCTTTGTTAATTCTGGCACCGAAGCGATGATGAGCTGCTTACGCTTGGCGCGTGCCTTTACGGGTCGTACTAAAATCATTAAATTCTCAGGTTGCTATCACGGCCATGCCGATCCACTACTTGTTAAAGCCGGTTCAGGTGCCTTAACGTTGGGTGTGCCTGATAGCCCTGGTGTGCCTGCTGAAACGGCGGCCAATACGCTAACCGCAAACTTCAATGATTTAGATTCGGTTAAAGCATTATTAGAAGCCAACGATAACCAAGTGGCGGCGATTATGCTGGAACCTGTGGCTGGTAATATGGGGTGCATTCCGCCTCAAGACGGTTTTCTTCAAGGTTTGCGTGAACTCTGCGATGCTCACGGCACATTGCTCATCTTTGATGAAGTGATGACAGGGTTTCGTGTGGCCAAGGGTGGCGCTCAAGAGTTGTACGGTGTGATGCCTGATATTACGGCTCTAGGTAAAATCATTGGCGGGGGTCTGCCTGTGGGAGCCTATGGCGGGCGCAAAGACATTATGGCACGCGTAGCTCCTGAAGGCCCGATGTATCAAGCAGGGACGTTGTCAGGTAATCCACTAGCGATGGTTGCGGGGTATGAGACATTAACCCGCCTCAATAATCCTGAAATCCATGCCACGCTGGCTGAAACAACAAAAAAACTAGCTGAAGGCATGCTGGCCATCTGCAAGGAAAAAAATATTCCGGCTACGGCGAATTATGTGGGCGGCATGATGACGGTTTTCTTTAGCGATGTGCCTGTTACAGATTTTGAATCGGCGACCAAAGGAAACAAAGCGCACTTTGATACGTTCTTCCACGGCATGCTTAACCACGGCGTGTACTTCGCACCATCACCGTATGAAGCCGCCTTTTTAAGCACCGCACACACTGACGCTGATATTGAGAACACGCTTGCTGTGATGCGCACTATTTTTTAAAGCACAATGATATTACAG
>CAYGPY010000233.1:0-4956 GCA_964351765.1 uncultured Vampirovibrionales bacterium | reverse complement strand
GTTCTAAACATAGAAAGCATTAACCTCATTTGTTTTTAGGGGTATAAGAAACTGAAGAAGCAGTCACCGAAAGCATTATAGAAATACACAGGCCCAAAAATCAAGACGTGTGTAGTAGTTACACGATACTTGGTGTTCAATTTGCACGATCACGTCAGAATGCTATCTCCCTTTTATTTATCGGAAAATCGAAAACGTATTTTTTTCAAAACTCCGATAAAGTGTTTCAATAAGAAAAGCACTCAGGGCAAGGCTTAGCCGAACATATACTTTGTTTTAAATCCCTCAAAAGACAATAAAATCAGCTAGAGAACAAGATTGAAACAAACTTAAAAAGCGTTTATTACTCTCAGATTCAAAGATTAACCCCTTGATCAATGCCCGAAATGGCGTTCACTTTTATGATGGTTCTACTCACTCAATAAACGTGTTTGCCTCTTCTTCTCCTCATTTGTAATCAGCACGCAAGCTCGTTTCTACTCTATATCAACAAAACAAATACCGACAATACAACGAATAGAGTGAGCTTTTTGTCTCGGACTTATGGTGAGATTTGTAAGAGCTAAAGGAATTATTTATTATGGCAGGCAGTACCAGTAATACTGGGGTTTTTCAGCGTCCGTTTTTAAAATGGGCCGGTAACAAATTTCAAATCCTCGACAAAATTTTAGCGATCCTTCCTGAAGGAAATCGTTTGATTGAGCCGTTTGTAGGCAGTGGTGCCGTGTTTTTAAACGGTCGCTACAATGAAAATCTATTGGCTGACGCCAACCCTGATATCATTCATCTTTTTAATCACGTTAAAAATGAAGGCCAGCCCTTTATTGATGATTGCAGAGCGCTTTTTACCGACGAAACCAATACGCCCGAAGCCTATTATGAAATGCGTGAGCTCTTTAACACGACAACCGACCCTCGCACGCGGGCACTGATGTTTGTGTACTTTAATCGTCACGGCTACAACGGCTTATGCCGCTACAATAGCAAGGGCGGGTTTAACGTGCCGTATGGCAAATACAAAAAACCTTATTTCCCTCAGGATGAAATGATGGCGTTTCACAAACGTTCACAACAAGCGCGCTTTGTATGTCAAGACTTTACCACCACCATGCTTTCAGCCAAACCGGGTGACGTAGTGTATTGCGACCCTCCGTATGTGCCTTTAAGTGAAACCGCCAGCTTTACCGCCTATAGCGCCGGTGGCTTTGGCCAAGCCGAGCAAGAAAAACTGGGTGAGCTTGCCGAAGAACTCAGTGGTCGTGGTGTTACCGTGATTATCTCGAATCACGATACCGAATTCACACAACACGTGTACCGTAAAGCCAAAATTTATCCGTTTGACGTGCGCCGATCCATTAGCTGCAAAGGCGACAAGCGTGACAAGGCAAGCGAAGTGTTGGCTCTGTTTAACAGGTAATAACGTAGCACCTTCGATTCACTCGACCCATGTTTGATCTATGATACATGGGGTTACTGGCTTTCGAGCCATTGGAAGGAGTGAATACGATGCAAGGTTCTTTATTAAGCTTGAATAGCGCTGTTGCTTCAGCAACACCAACAAACGCAGTTCAATTTTCTGCTAAAAAGCCCGATATCATTCAATGTGATACAGGGATGCCTTATTCAAATATTGTGCAAGGATTACTCACACCACGGAAGCATCAAGTCCGCTGGGAAAACGCCATTCTGTCAACTCTCTTAGGTGCCAAAACATACTCTAGAGATGAAGCACAAGACATACTAACGCGTTCGATTCCTCACGATCGAGGCGTCACCTCACGCATCCGTAATTTTGATCGCTTATTTCGTGGTGTTCGCTATAACCAAGAAGCACCTATTGCACCAGAGCCGGACAGCGAAACACCCAAGCTTATTAAAAAACTAAAAGAGCTTGGCAAAAAAGCCGCTGATAAAGTAATTCGTACCGATAAAGTGGTACCTCTTCCTGAACCTACCAAAGCCGATTACAGAGAAAATCGTTTTCTTGTTGAGGCCTTACAACATGGTTATGCCAACACTCAAGACGGTGCGGACCGTGTTTTATTGATGGCCAATCTGATGCGCCAAAAACCAGAAGGTAAGTTGACCTCTGTGAACGACTGGCTTGAAGCCGTTGTTAAAGAAGACATCTCCAATTTTGTGGGGACTTTAAAAAATTTAAATAACGATGCACGAGCATTGTATTCCTCACAACTAACCGAGCAGTTTTTAGCTTTGTTTAACGACCGCTATAACACCGAACTAGAAGAGGTAGCAAAAAAAACGCTTACTCTTCTCAATACGACTCATGATCAATCTCGAAAAAACTTAGAAGCTGATTTGGGTAAAACAACATCAATATTAAACGATCTATATTTTGATACGATTATTGACGACTACCTGAATAAAATAGGGGCGAATAAGAACTTGATTCAACAAACCAAGCATGTACTCACTCGCATTCATCCAACCGATCCAGTTGTGATTAAAAAGAAAAAATCCAAAATTCCACATGACTTCTACAAGGGAGCTCGGTTTTACTGGGATAAAGACTTAGCCTAATCAACGCTATATTGAATAAAAACCCACCGTCCTAAACACGATAGACAGGTGGGTTTTTTACTGTGTTTATGCCACAATAGCCCCATAGAAGCGTTAGTTATTAGAGGGGCTGATAACAATGACAAACGGAAAAAAAGGTGAGATTGTAGCTGGCTTTATTGCGCCGCATCCGCCACATTTAGTGTATGGTGAAAATCCACCACAAAACAAACCACGCAGCCAAGGCGGTTGGGAACCCTTACGTTGGGCATATCAAAAATGCAGAGATAAGATTAAAGCACTGAAACCGGATGTCATTTTGGTGCATAGCCCGCATTGGATGACCACTGTAGGGCATCATTTTTTAGCCGTACCAAAGCTCAATGGCTTATCCGTGGATCCGATTTTCCCGCATTTATTTCAGTATGAATTTGGGCTTGATGTGGATGTGGAACTTGCTGAAGCCTGTGCCGAAGAAGGCGCCAAACAAGGTCTTACAACCAAGCTGATGCGCAACCCAAACTTCCGTGTGGATTACGGCACCATTACCTCACTGCATATGCTTAACCCTGATTGGGATATCCCCGTGGTGGGCTTATCAGCCAATAATTCACCGTATTATTTTGATCACAACTACGCTCAAGAACAATTCGTCAAACTAGGCGAAGCCACTCGCACCGCCATTGAAAAAAGTGGCCGTCGTGCTGTGGTGGTTGCTAGTAATACGCTCTCGCATTTACACTTCGATCGCGAGCCCGAAATTCCTGAAGATATGAGTAAGGAATACGTATTTAGCCACGAGCAGTACCTGTGGGATATGCGCTTTATCGACTTGATGCGCCAAGGCAAAATGGATGAGTTAATGGCAGTGATGCCCGAGTTTATGGAAGCCACGATGGCCGAAGTAAAATCCGGCGGTCTCACGTGGATGCTCTCCTCACTAGGGTTCCCGAAAATGCCTGCCGAAATTCATGGCTACGGCACCGTGATTGGTACCGGTAACGTGGTGGCCGAATGGGATATGACCAAGGCCGCAACGCAATCAGAAACAACAACTAAAACGGAGGCACTTGTATAATGACAGCAACACGTGTTAAAACACCTGCAAATATGAAACGTGCCTACCTTCTTCCAGGATTACCTCACCTTACTGATGCCGGTACAGGATGGAACGACTTAAAACAAGCCTATGCCACCGTCGCTGAAAACATTAAGCACGTTCAGCCCGAAGTGATTGTGATTTACAGTTCCCAATGGGTGTCTGTGTTGGGGCATTCCTTCCAAGCCGATCCCAACCCAAAAGGCTTGCACGTGGATGAGAACTGGTACGAGTTTGATGATTTCAACTTTAATTTTAAAATCGATACTGAGTTAACCACACTGGCTGAAGAAAAAACAAAAGCCAAGGGCTTAGCCACCAAACTAATTAACTATGATGGCTTCCCTGTTGATACAGGTACCTTGGTAGCTCTCAAGCACATCAATCCCGATAACACGATTCCTGTTGTGATTTTATCTTCCAACATTTATGCAGGCCGTAAAGACACCGAAACACTGGCGCAATCCGTTCATGACGCTGTGGCCGAATCGGGCAAGAAAGCCGTTTTTGTTGCCATCTCAAGCTTGTCTCATCACTTCCACACGCAAGACATCACCCCTGAAACCGATAGCATTGCTGATGCGAGTGAAGACACGTGGAATAAAAAAATTCTGGGATTGATGGAAGACGGTAAAAACGACGCTGTTGCAGAATGTGCTGGTGAGTTTGCCAAGCAAGCCCGTGCCGAGATGCAATTTAAAGCCTTCTACTGGCTCAACACAGTAAGCGCTCTCAACGATACAAAAGCAACAGTCCATGCCTATGGCCCTGTATGGGGAACCGGCAACGCCGTTGTTGAATATATTTTGAATACTTAAACGACTAAGCATAAGGAAATAAGTAATGATGACTCAGTTTAGCGGAACTACATTTTTAAACCCGAACATTGTTCGAACGGGTGACGTAGGCAAGCTTGTCTACAATCGCGGATTCGTCAACATCAAGGTGGGTTCTAAAAACACACCTTTGATTGTTCGCACCGATTCAAAACGAAACGCTGAAGCCAATACCATTGATGCGGAGTTAAAAGCTCTCGCTGAAACCGCTGCCAATAAAGCTGGTGTTTCATTAGACAAAGCTTTTCATTACAGTAAAAAACCGGCGTTAAGTACGCGTTATGAAAACCGCTTAGCACGTCGATTGATGACAAACGCATAAGGAAATACCCCATGACAACTGCAACACCCGTTTTAGAACATATTTTATTAAAAGACAACGCACCTGCCCCGTTGGGAAATTACTCGCATGCAGTACGTGCTGGTGATTTTATTTATCTGTGTGGTATGGGTGCTCGTGACGCCAAGCTGGGTACCGAAGTCGGTGTCACACTTAATGCA
>CAYGPY010000232.1:0-4961 GCA_964351765.1 uncultured Vampirovibrionales bacterium | reverse complement strand
GCCTTTAGGTGTGGTGGGGCTCATCACGCCTTGGAATTTACCTCTCTACTTATCCACGTGGAAAATTGCACCGGCCTTAATGATGGGTAATAGCGTGGTGTTAAAACCTGCCGAATGGACACCTTATACCGCCACACTGCTGTGCGACATTATGAATGAAGCCGGTGTGCCCGCTGGTGTGTTTAACGTGGTGCATGGCTTTGGGGCTAATAGTGCCGGTGAGGCGCTAACAACCCACCCTGATGTAAAATCGATTTCCTTTACGGGTGAAACAGGGACAGGCAAAACCATTATGAAAGCTGCTGCTAATACACTAAAAAAAGTGTCGTTTGAACTCGGTGGTAAAGGTGCTAGTGTTCTGTTTGACAGTGCGGATCTTGATAAAGCCATTCCGGTTCTTACCCGTGCGGCATTTCGGAATCAAGGCCAAATTTGCTTAGCGGGCTCACGCTTGTATGTGCATGAAACGATTTATGAAGACGTGATCAAACGTCTTGAAGCAGAAATTAATAAAATCAAAATTGGTAATCCGGTTCTGCCTGATACCACCATGGGATCGCTCGTTAGTAGTGAACATTACGAGAAAGTGATGAGCTATGTGGAGCTCGCAAAAAAAGAAAACACGGTGCTTTGTGGTGCTAAACGTCCCGACAATCCAGCGTGTGAAAAAGGCCTGTTTATTGAGCCTACACTCGTGACCGATGTATCGCAAGAATCACGATTGATTCAAGAAGAAATTTTTGGTCCCGTGTTGCCTGTGGTTAAATTCTCAACCGAAGACGAACTCATCGATATGGTAAACGACTCTCGCTATGGGTTATCGTCGAGTATTTGGAGTACCGATGTGAATCAATGTCATCGAGTTTCGCGCGAAATTAACACCGGCTTAGTATGGGTAAACTGCTGGTTTGTGCGCGATTTGCGCACGCCTTTTGGAGGCACCAAAGAGAGCGGCGTAGGTCGTGAGGGTGGTCGGTATGCACTGGAGTTTTTCAGCGAAAGCAAAACCATTACCTATCAATATAGTTAGTTAATGTGCAGTGTCATGCATTTTTTTGCCACAGTGCGTGCATTTATCCTTGGTGTGCATTAGCCGGATTTCTTCGGTTAGAATCGAACTTAAAATACCGGCAGGCAATGCAAAAATACCAATGCCTAAAAAGGCAATGACACCCGCTAAGAGCTTGCCTAAAGGCGTAATAGGGGTCACATCACCATAGCCTAGTGTAGTGAGTGTGGCCATTGCCCAGTACATGGTGTGTGGAATACTTTTAAACACACTCGGTTGAACAGGCCCCTCAATCAGATACATCAGTGCTGAAGCCAAAACTAATAAAATAAACGCAACAAACACCGTAATAAAAATGTCGACCTTCTTAATTTTAAGTACGTGCAAAATTGAGTTCACTGACTCTGATTTTCGAACAGCAGGAAAAACCAACGCTTGCTTAAACAACCGGCTGATACGCAGGAAACGCAGATCCAACCAATGTCCCGAGATAAACCAAAAAGGTAGAATCGCCAAGCCATCAAGCACCATCAATGGGGTCAAGGCAAAACGAAGTCGCCCCGTCACAGGATGGGAAAATGCCGGTTTTTGAACGCATGCCACCATACGCAACGCATATTCAAAGGTAAACAAAACGACCGATACCGTTCGAAAATAATGCAGTAAAACACGGTACTCCGTATTTAAATCAGGCATTGTTTCAACACTGGCGGCAATCACGTTCGTTAAAATCAGCACCATCAAAATAACATTGACCGTCACAGACAATGACGTGCTGCGTCTCTTTTCTTCAAGAATAAGGTAAAGACGTTTTTTTAATTGGGTAAAGAAGGGCATGTAAACGGGTTCGATATGATTAAGGATTCAAAACCGGTTCTATCTTATCCTAAATAAGAAGAACTAGGGATTGATATTATCAGCCAACGTCTTATCCAGCTCAAAGCCAATTTCAGCAAACGAGTTTTCCAGACGGCCTGTGATGTAATCGACCAACTCACGTGGCTCAACACCAAACGCACGGCAGGCCAGCATTAAGTGGTGATCCGGATTGGCATGGTTACCATAAACTTCGCGGGCAATAACCTTAATAGCACCCTTATTACGGTAATGCTCCCACTTTTGCTTAATCTTTCCAAGGGTTCCTGATTCATCATCACGACGATAAATTTTATTATAGGTGTCTTGGCAAATTTTGATATGACGCCGTTCGTCTTTTTCGGCAATCTGACGACACAACTCTTCTCTAAAAAACGGCTCAGGGCACTTTTCAGCAAAGAACTCAAAGAAGCTACAACCAACGGTTTCAACAGCCAATGCTAAAAATACAGCTGAACCCGGCATTCTATCGGCCACCTTTGAAAAGGCTTTAAACGATAATTGGGTTTCATAGGTGGTTTCTTCGGTTTCGCCTAATTTTTTATTCAGGTAGTCAAAAAACATACCTGCATGCTTTGCTTCATCAGCCACAAACTGAGTGAGCATTTCTTGCAAAGCGGGGTAACGTTTGTAATGATCAATCCCCTTGCTTAAAGGGGATACAGAAGCTTGTTCCGCTGTAAGAGCGTGGTTGGTGATCGCTTTAAGGGCATCTTCTTGAATGTTAACCAACTCTTCTTTTATAGCATCGATACCGGCCTGACTTGCAGGAAGTTCATTGTCTTCAAGCACCGTTGCTAACAAAGGAGCAGCCAATGCTGTGGATTGTGGTAACGCCATTCTGGCCACACGCAATAATTCTTTGTTTTCAAACCCATCAAGCGTGTTGCGAAGGTTAGAACGTACATCCCAGCCTTCCCATTCCAACTCAAACGGGCTGTATGTGTTTTCATGAAAATCTTTTGTTAGAAGCTTGAAGGCATCCTTCATTTCAGGCGTTTCTTTATAAAACCCCTTCCACGGACGATTCATATTCATTTTATTGAGTACAGCACGAAGCGGACCCGTTGGTTTTTTATACCAACTTTTATTACCTGAAAACTGAACAGAATTTTCATTCTGATGCATCGTTGCATTAATGCGCATATAAAGGGGCCCTCTCCCGCACTTATAAGTGGTTTTTTATGAAACCGAATTTGAAATATCTAAAGATTTCAAATAGCCAAAAAACAATTGGTATTCAAGCATCCTATCAGAATCAACCTACCAGAGCAATGAGAATCCCACGAGGTCAGCAAAAAGTTACAATCTCAAACAGGCAAAAATCAGCCTACATCTATCAAGCCCTTAGCGCTACTTCACAGGTACAGGTTCTTTATTTGATTTCTTGCTCTCTGGTTGCTCAGGCTTGTCCAGCGTGGTTAAAAACTCAACACCGGGGTCCTGATTGATGAACAACGTACGTGTTGGGTAGGCAAACTCAACGCCTTCCTCAGCAAATTTATGCATCATCGCCAGATTAATACGCTCTTGAATATCCATATAAGTGGCGTATTCAGGCTCTGTCACATGATACACGGCCTCATAATCTAATGATGAATCACCAAAGCTGGCAAAATGGGAGCGGTCGAAACGCGCTTTTTCTTCAGATTCAATAATGTCTTTTACCCAGCCTGAAATCTGTTCCACTTTACCAATAGGGGTCTGATACAGCACCCCATAATTAAAGACAATACGACGCTCAAACATACGTTTGAAGTTACGAATACGACTCGACAGCAAATCACTGTTAGAAAAAATGAGCTGCTCACCACTCAAGCTCCGCACACGCGTAGTTTTCATGCCAATTTTTTCTACATTACCCATCAGATCGTCAATAATAATAAAGTCACCCACCACAAAAGGTTGGTCCACAATAATCGAAATCGCCGCCAGCAAATCACCCAGTACGTTCTGCACCGCTAAAGCAACGGCCACACCACCAATACCAAGGCCCGCTACCAAGGCCGTTACATCAACACCAAGGTTATCAAGAGCCAGCAGAATCAAGATAGACCACAGTAAGAAGCGTGCCACAATCCTCATTGGTCCTAAGAATGTTTCGGTAAGGCGTTGTTTTTCCTCGTTCGGCTGAGACTCCACATAGCGCTTTAGACCAAAGGAAATAATCTTATTTCCCCATGTGCCTGCCTGCCAAAGCATCACCAGAATAGGGAGCACCGTAATCAAGTGATGCAGCTTGTTAGGAAGATCAAGCACAACCGAACCAATGAGGAGCGAAAACGTAATAAACAAGGAATTATGGGAGTCCTTAAGAAGTTCCACAACCAAGTCATCAATCGTATTTTCAGTTCGAACGGAAAGTTTTTCGAGGTTCTTGATCAACACCGCTTTTACAATCTTGAGTGCTGAAAAGACTATCACCGAAACACCCAACGCCACAAGCCAGGCTCGCACAGGGTTAGCATAGAAAGAATAATCTAATATTTGTTTATAAAGCTCTTCAAAAGGCATTCGATTGAATACTCCTAATCAATGTTGATGGTGTTACTACGTTAACCTAACTCATTATGCTCTTTATTATAGCCACTTAAAAAGGTAATGGATAATAATGTACTGTTTCATTCAAACTAAAGCTAGCTTTAAAATCAACATACAGGTGTTTATTATCACATTAGAACATTGGCCTTTTGCCTAATAAAGACAGTGCTCTTTGGGGGAACATCGAGACAAATGAATCGTCTACTACAGTTAAGGGAGCATGAGTATAATCTGTAAACACCCCCTGATAATTCAAACGTAATTTTGCTATACTAAGAAGTAAGCAAGAGAACACCACCGCTTTGGCTTGTTGCAAACCCATTAGGATAAAAAATATTGAGCACCACCGCATTTAAACATAAGCCACTTACTTGGAGCTATACCTTTTTAGGTTCGATTGTCTTTACGGCTTTTATGAAGCTTCAAGGTACACATCGTCAACTGATGCGCTTAGAGACACGCCATATTCGGGATTATTTCAACAGCGAATTTGATGAATTTAAGAAAGCACCTCTTCAAAAAATGCGTGCTTATC
>CAYGPY010000231.1:0-5060 GCA_964351765.1 uncultured Vampirovibrionales bacterium | reverse complement strand
AATGACAGTTTAGGGTGTTTTAATGCCCCATTGTGACACTTTTGCCAACTGTCACAATGAACGGCCAAAAAATGAGCAAAAATGAGCCTTTTTTATGGTTTTTGAGGTGTTTTTCAACGCTTTTTGCGTGTTGTTCAGCACTTTTTTGAGGTTTTAGGGGCGATTTTGATCGGTTTTACCCCTCTGATTCGATCCATCTCGTACAATAGAAGAAGATGTAATGACGTACTAATTTGGAGAAATAACGATGGCCTGCCCCATGAAAACCCTGCAATCAATCACCGAGCAAACATGGGCATTTCTCTTGCTACGACTGTTTTTGGGACTTCGTTTCGTCCACGCCTTTGTGGGTAAGCTCTACAATGACGCCGGTGAGGCGAGTTTGGATACACTCTTTGAGAGCGCAGCCGGTATTGCCGGTGGCTTTGCGGGCAAACTCCCTGCTTTTGCCCTGATTCCCTTTAGTTACGGCCTCCCGTGGGTAGAGCTAATCACAGGCGTGGCGCTGCTCTTGGGGATTTATACTCGATGCTCATTGGTGTGGATCGGGTTGACCTATGTGGCGCTTTGCTTTGGGCATATGATTAGCTCGAATTACCCCGCTATCGCTGATACAGCACTGCATTTGGGCTTTACGGTTGGTGCGCTGTTGTTGGTTCGTCATAATATTTGGGCGATGTATTCACCGTGTAATACTCCTGAAAAAGCTTGATATAAGGGGCTTTTCATCCCTTGCGGTAAAACTCTGCTTGTAGTATATTGAACGTGTTGACCATCACTACTCGTACAAGGGGTTTACATACTTATGAATACTGGCTTTGCCATGCCACGCTTTGGGGCCGTTTATACTATCAAGCCATCTGATACTGCACGTGACGAGATGCATCCACTGCGCTTGAAGAATGCACTTTCAGAGGCGTCGACTGAGTTACTGAAGGCTCGGAAAAATCGCGGTACTTATGCCGTGAGTTTACCAATGCGTGCGTTGACGCGCCCTGATAAAACACCCTCGGAAAGTCTTGAAACCACTGTGTTTACCGCCAGTGATGCGATTCGGATATCGCCTTTAATCGAGCGCCTGAACTCACTAGCGGCGACAATTCGTCGGGCGAGTTCTACAAACAGTTTGTCTGTGATGTTTAACAATCACGATTCATCACTCGATAAAACCGTGAGTGATGAGGGCCGAAGTAAGATCCAGGAAATCTTACTGACTGTGGCCAAAGGCGAGTTCGTGGATGTGGCCCTTGAGATTCATAACCACATTAGTAAAGCCCGTGTGAAAACAATTGATGTTGGATAACGTTCTCGCTGCTTAAGGGCAATTTGTTTTCTTGACTGTGTTTATATCACGTATATGAATCGTATTTTTTAATTTTATCTAGGAGTTTTTTATGACTGTTATGTTTCCCCCCGCTGTAGCGTTAGCCGCTTTGGATAACACTGCGACACCAGCATCAAAAATTAAAAAGCACACCATTGATTTTAGTTCTGCTGATACAGTTATGTTTGGTGCGCGTTCTAAAAAGTCGAAGCTAGGTGCTATTGGTTTTTTACTGGCTTCATTGGGTTTGCTAGGCTCGGCCTGTGCTCAGCCTGAACCGCAAGGTACGTTTGTGCAACTAGGCTGTGAGAATGGTGACGGGGTGACCGTTGAGTTTGATGACTTGTTTAATCGCACGACTGTTGCTGATTGCGATGGTGACAAAATTGCGAGTTTGACCGGTTTTCTGCGTAACCGTATTGATACGGATCATCCGATTGGCCAGCAAATTCAAAACACGTTGGTGCAAGATGGTAAGCACGTTACCTTTGATATCGATCCTGATGGCGAGGGCCCAATGGAAACCATTCGCGTGGGAGTTGTGAGTGAACAGATTTATGTGACAGACGTCCCGTCTGAGTAAGAAGATGACAGCGCACTTGTGTAGGGTGCTTGATTTGATTTTACTTCACTAACTCTTTATTGAGCACCGTCAAAATCCCGTAATAATTGCTTGAGAGAGAGTTGCATTTGATGTAACCTCATTGTGTAATAAATGAGGAGTGAGTGATTATGAATGGTTTTGCCCCCCAGTTTGGTGCTGTGCATCGGTTTGACTTGAACGGCACGTACGACTTACGGCAGGCGTACACCTTTACCAAAAAACAGTCTGCAAAAGGGTTTGTGGCTGATATGGTAACCAATGTTGACCTTGATAAACCCATTAACACGCTACCTCCTTCAACGGCCTATGTGTTTACAAAGGCTGATGCGGTTGCGGTTGAGCACTTACTGGTAAAACGTAATCAGTTGGAAAAACTAATCGCTCAGACGGTTGATGGCCCTAATGCCCAGTTTACAGATGCATTTTGTTATATTGATAAGAACGGTGATCAGCAGGCGACATTACCTCGTGAGGACGTTTTAGCTGTGATTGATATGATTGCAGAACGGTCTCGCGTGGACTTTGCTAAGGTAACCGATAAAATTAAAGCCTACATTGCTTCAGCTGATGTGATTGTCGGCGGACACGACTCTTAAAAATAATAAATTTAGATATTAAAAAAGCCTGCTTCTATATAGGGCAGGCTTTTTTAGGTTAAGGGTGTACTTTGAGATTTATTTTTCGTCTACTAAATGCCATTTGAAAAACTTGATGGTCTCTTTCATTTCCTCAATATGTTTTTTTGTTTCGCTGTTATAACAGAGAGCAGAATGCATTGTGGCGGATGTGCCTGAAGAAAAATAATAGTAAAGTCTGCATCTTTCTTTTCGATAGTTTTCCCAAGCCTCTCGTTGTTTGTCTACGGCTTTGGTTGGTTGATACCAGTCTTTATTTATATTCTTTTCAATTTTAGTTGTAACTCTCGCCATTTCGATATATAAAGCATCTAGTTTTTCTTCGTCAGGAATTCCTTGTTCTCCAATACATTGGACAAGAGCCACACCACCGGCTTGCGGGCAATGGCTTAATTCGGATTCTTCATTAACAATGGTATCGGGTTCTGTTGGTTTGTTAAATACAAAGACAAACAGAGCACCAAGTAATAAAAAATAGAAAATGCGTATTTTAGTCATTTAAGTTTTTTAGGCCATTTGGTGGCGGGCTATGAAATCGGTGTAGACTTCTTTGCCTTCGATGAACTTGGGGTGTTCCATAATTTGTAGGTGGAACGGAATGGTGGTTTTGATGCCCGTGATGGCGTATTCATTGAGCGCGCGCTTCATCCGTATAATAGCCTCTTCACGAGTCGGTGCCCATACAATCAACTTACCAATCAATGAGTCATAGTAAGGTGGAATCACATAACCAGTGTAGGCGTGGCTGTCTAAGCGAACACCAATACCACCTGGGGCCACATAACCATCAATGGTACCTGGGCATGGCATAAAGTTTTTCTCAGGATCTTCGGCATTAATGCGGCACTCAATCGAGTGACCTCGGACTTCCACGTCGTCTTGAATGAAGCTCAGCGGCAAGCCTGCTGCCACGCAGATTTGTTCTCGTAACAAGTCACGACCGGTGATCATTTCAGTCACGGTGTGCTCTACTTGAATACGGGTGTTCATTTCCATAAAGTAGAAGTTTAATTCGTTATCACAAAGCAGTTCAATGGTGCCGGCACCTTCATAGCCTAACTTGCGAATCGCTTTAAGGATGGTGTTACCAATTTTTTCACGAATTTCAGGCGTCACTACCGGTGACGGTGCTTCTTCAACAAGTTTTTGGTGACGACGTTGAATTGAGCAATCTCGCTCAGCCAAGTGAACCACGTTGCCGTGTTGATCGGCCATCACCTGAATTTCAACGTGACGTGGGTTGATAATAAATTTTTCGATGTAGACTTCATCATTACCAAATGAAATACGCGCTTCATTGCGCGCCATATCGAGTTGGCTTTCAAGCTCTTCTTCACGCTCAACAACACGCATCCCCTTACCACCACCACCGGCGGTCGCTTTAATAATAATCGGGTAGCCTGCGGTTTTAGCCCACGCACGAATCAGTTCCACATCGGCCGTGGTGCCATCCAAGCCCGGTACAACCGGAACGCCAACGTCTTTCATTGTTTTCTTGGCCGTCGCTTTGTCGCCCATGCGGGTGATCATGTCAGAAGAGGGGCCAATAAACTTGATGTTGTGATCGGCACAGATATCAGCAAAGTTGGCGTTTTCAGACAGGAAACCATAACCCGGATGAATGGCATCGGCTTCAGCCATCAGGGCAACGCTAATAATGTTAGGGATGTTGAGGTAGCTTTGAGCAGATTGGGCAGGGCCAATGCAATACGCCTCATCGGCAAGCTGAACGTGGAGTGAGTCTTCATCGGCTTGTGAGTAAACGGCAACCGATTTGATGCCGAGCTCTTTACAGGCACGGATAACACGAAGTGCAATTTCACCACGGTTGGCAATCAAAACTTTTTTAAACATATAGTGAGAACCTTCTTGTTTGGTTAATAACAATCTCCTGAATGGAGTAGGATACTATGTTAAAGGCCCGTAAAAAAGCCAAGGTGCGTCGATTTTAGGGGGTAAAGACGATTAAGTCATTTAAAACCAATGATAACAGGTGTTTCGGGTAGATTAAGTGATGTAAAAAGACGTAACAAAACAGGGTGTTTAGCACGTTTTTAAGTGGTTTAGAGGGTTTCTTACAAGGGTCTAACTGGGCTTGAAGGTGGTTTAGCCATTTGGATCGATGAGAAACAGGGTTTGACCAAATTCAACAGGATCGCCGCTTTTGCAGATGATTTTTACGATTTTGCCTGATGTTTCAGCCTCCAGTTCATTCATCATTTTCATGGCTTCAATAATGCACAAGGTTTGCCCTGCTTTAATGGAGTCGCCCACTTTAACAAACGGATCCGCATCGGGAGAAGCGGCTTCATAGTAGGTACCTACCATTGGCGCGGTAATGGGTGTGTATTTATCATCGTCACTCGCGTCTGTTGCGGGCTCACTGGCTTGTGCGACAGGTTCTTGTTGTGCTGATGCTGTTTCGGTTGAGCCCGATAGCAAGCCTGCAGGGCCTTGAGGTGCTGCTGGCACAATCACGTAGCTCGGTTGAACAATT
>CAYGPY010000230.1:0-5068 GCA_964351765.1 uncultured Vampirovibrionales bacterium | reverse complement strand
ATTTCAACGATGTTGTTACCGGTAGTGATGTTAACTATGAGTTGAGACGTTGGGCTTTATACGCAGCCGGACAGCATCCTTCTCCTTGGACGCTCAATGGTTTATTACAACAAACTCAAGAAGTAACCGGTGGCGTTAGCTTCGTACGGAATTTATCGGCCGAGATTATTAGTAAAAATATGCAGGCCATTCCTAACTTTTCTAAAACTTGGTTCTCAGGATGGTTTAAACAACAAGTGCTTGAGAAATTTGATAGCGACAACTTTACAACGTCGCGAAGTGATGGCACAGGTCCGATTTTATTGCAGTACGGTGATAAAAGTAATCTGTATGAGTTGATGACACGTCTAAAAACCGGTAATAACTCTGGTAGCTATTCAGACCGAATTCAAGATGCATTGATGGTTGCTGTTCTGAAAGAGCAGGGCCTTAAAGGTGCTGTTGATATTTATACTCAGTTTATGGGCTTGTTGAACGTCAATTTAAAGGCTGCTGCCGATAAACCCGACAATAAGCCAGTCAAGGTTGAGTCCAGAGTGTTAGACCACTATAAATATTTTATAAGAAATCTTCCACACAATATTGCCCGAGCAGGCTTAAATGTGTTTGAAAAAGATAACACTCTTGAGGTTGTTCAAACACTAGATGCTCTTCAAAAGCTGTTCAACATAATGAGCGATACCGGCTGGGGTGATTCAGAGAAAAAAAGTATTACAAAAACCTATACTCAAATTATGGGTGATATCCTGAAAATCGCGTCGGTTGAAGATAAAAATGCAATGACGCGTATGTGGTTAAGTAATTTTATTGCTTCAGATAATCCGGCTGACATGCTTAAGTTAGGATTAACAGCCTTTAACTATTCGGCGTCTACAGAGACGTTGACGAGCAAAATGAACTGGTATGACACCAACAGCACTCAAAACAAGATTGAGCGCCAGAACAAACTGCGTGACTTTAAAACGAAGGTGTTAGAAATCGCCTCTAAAGATCCTGGTGATATGCCGTATGATTTGTCGTCATTAAAATCGTTTTTTCCTGATGTTCAAGCTGGTCAGCCCTCTTCACTTGAAAGTTTTCATAATATTAGTTCTGAAGGATTAAAACGTCCTGAATTTTGGACAGCAGCGCATTTAGAGAAGCTGTCTTTAACCGAAGCGGCTATTTTGCCACCATCAAAAATCATTGCTTCTTGGAAAGCACAAATCCAGCGCATGCCGTCGGACCTGAACACCATTGAACCGTTTACTGTTATCGAACGCGTTGACCAAAGAAATTATATTGAGAAAGTCGTTGCTGATATTGATGTGGATCTCCCTGTATTGGTTGATAACATTTTTACTGATATGGAGGTTGATCCCTCCGGTGATGGTGAACCCACATTCAAATCCTTAAATTCATCGGTAGCCGAATTAGTGAAGATTTGGTCTGAAAACAATAATGAAGCTGCCTATGATGTTCTGTACAAGTATATGGACAAAGAGACGTTTGCTCCGACAGTACTGATGGAATTAAAAGCGAAAATACCCAATCCAACGAACGCAGTAAATTCTAAGTCTCGTATTGAAACAGTGGGCCCTAAACAATTTTTAAAGTTGCTTGATAAATATTTATCGAGTACTAAAGCCGATTACACAGCATTTGCTCCAGCTATTTTTAAACGTCTAAAAGAGCTGCTTTTAGAAAAACCAACGGTTACGCCAGAAGTGTTGGATATGTTGCTTAAAAATTATGACAGCATTGAAGAAGCTGTACCTCTTCGCAAGCATATTGCGCAATTTGTGTTTTTAGCATTAAAGCCAGAGATACCGTTGTGGGTTACTGAAAAGTATCCTGATACGATTAATTCGATTTTTAATGATATGCCCTTGGTGTTTATTCCAACGAACGTTCAAAACTCCATGATACCTTCGGTGTTAAGAACTTGGGATAAATATTTAACCAATGACCCATTTAAAAAGGCGGGTGCGTCAACAGAAGTAAATATGTCTGGATCGACACCGAACTTAGGCGTAAGCCACAAGCTTGATATTGAATTTTATGTGGACTGTGCTGCCAAACTTCAAAACCCAACGGCAATGGCAAAATTGGTGCCAGAATTATACACGATCTTCAATCAAATACGTAACGACTCCTACCGCGATGAGTTTTGGTTGATCTCAATTCTTCGCAACCCTAATTTTGTAAAACTGGCCCTTCAAGGTTCTGATGAAGAGGGGTATCAACAGATTACAGAAATGCTACTGGCTTACAATGTGTTTGAAGCCGTACCTGTTATGGTGCAAGATGCCTTGCAGCAATACCGTCAAGGCAACGTTGCCAAAATGCTCGCACTTCAAGCGGCTATCATTTCAGGCATTAAGTTTTACGCCTTGCCTGAACTCGAAACCATGTTGAAATCGTCCAGTGATCCCAGAGAGCAACAGTTCATTGGTGGTATCATTCGTCAAATTAAGGCGCCTAAAAAGCTGGGTGCATTGATTGCTGGAAACAGCAACTTTAATGATACGACGTTATCAGAGGTGCTTAAAACGGAGTTGATTCCTCAAAACGTTATTGATGTTATGGATAAGCAAGATGCTGCTAACTCTGATTCAGTGGTTCAACAATCAGGCGTGCGTTTAAATTTAATTAAGACTGATGAACCCGTTGATACCAATAGCGAAAATGGTTCAGGCGTTAATAATAGTTCTGTTGATGATGTTAGCAATATTAATAATAGAAGCAGTCGTGTGCGCTTACGTATTATTGGTGATAATGAAGAGCAGGATTTATCGATTGTTCAACGTATGCAAAATGCGCTCCTTCGTTTTTCTGACGGTGATTCGCTTGCGGGTGAGCAACTTCGTTTTCTCTCCAAGCAGTATGCCGGAATGTTGGTGAACAATGCGGGTGACATTAGTGCCGTGTCTCAAGATCGTGATGATCTGGCGAGTGCGCTTCAGCAAGAAATTGTACGCTTACTCGATGAGATTGATGCCAATGGCTTAACAACCGGCAATGATGTTATGCAAGAATTGCAAACACTGGTTGATACGATTCGCTCTCTGGCTCAAGATGAGATTAAGCCCGTTTTATCACGTTTGTTAAAAACAGCCATGCGTCTTGATTCGGAACCATTACTGGCTTCAACCGTGGGTATTGTGAATGGCCTGTTGTGGCTTAGTGATGACGAAAAACCTAATGCAGGCACATTATACAGCGTGGCTATTAACCCCCGATATGCCGATATCATTCGACTTCAGACTGTAGAAAGTTTAACCAAGCTGGATGCACTCGACCAATTGAAATCGATGTTTACGATTAGCGACTGGACGGATACGTTCTGGCCAACGATCATCTCAGGTATTTCAAACATTACTTATAGCGAGAATGCCACGACCCAACAAGACATCAGAACCCTATTCTTGAATCAACTTAACGTGGATGCCGGTGGAACCACCGCAAAACGTAAAGCTTTGATGGATGGCTTGCTTTATCTTCAAAAAGAAGAAGGGTTAGACACAGAATTACTAAGCATGTTTAAAACCTTGTGGGTACAGTCTGAATCAAGAGATCCTCAACTTCAACCTGCTGTATCACGACTTACGTTAATTGATGTGCTTAATGCTTACGACCGTTTGTATGAATGGAATGATGAGACAACACGTTTCTTGCGTTCTTTAGAAGAAAACCATCCTTCCGAGTTTGTTCGTGGACGCGTGGGTGTTATGCTTGAAGATCGTAATCTGTAATAGTTATATACAGCACAGCATAGTCAGAAAATGATATTAAGAATGTTATATAAATTACGAAAAACACATTAAAAAAGGCAATTTTAGCCTATGTTTGGTTTCATAGTAATTAGATAGTTTATAAAGGATTAACATCATGCAATTGGTTACCCCTCAATTTCAATCAACACCTGCTCTGTTACAGAACCCTCAACCTGGAGCGCAAGGCTATCAAGGTGTTCTGCCTCAGCAACCAGCAGCTACAGATAGCTTTAAGCCTTCAGCTAAGCCAATGTCAGCCATTCGTTTTGGTGCTTGTGTAAACCGAGAAACCAAAGTCGATATGTTTCAAGATTTGGTTTACAACGGTATTCTTCAGGATCAATTGCACGCCTTGGCCTCAGCCAGTGTAAATGGCACCACCGAAGCCGTTGAAGATGAAATTATCAATATGATGCTCGGCCAAGGTGAGGCTCAGAAAAAAGCGATTACCGGTGGTCCTGAAACACCTAAAATGGCCATTCTAGCTTTGGTTGAATCTGCGTTACAACAAAAAGATATGACACCAGAGCGTAAGAAAAAATTGATTGACGCGTTGAAAAAAGCTAAGAGAAAACCTTGGATGAACACCCCAGAATTACAGGCTATGTTGGACGAAGCCATCAAGCGCTTAGAGCATGATGGTAAAAACGACAAGTCTGCAGCGTGGAAACGAGCTGAGCATGAAGCGCAGCATAAAGCAGGTCATGACCACGGCCACGCACACTAGATTAAATCTACAGGGATTATTACTAAACACAATGTATTAATAAATAAGGTCACAATTTAGGTCTTTTAGCGGGTGTTTGGTAACGATTTTGTAGGAAATGCCATCAGGGATTGATTTTAATTACTAAGATCGCTATACTATAACAAGTAAAGTGAATATCAGAAGGAATACTAAGTGGAACAAATGTTAGATACTACACGCGAGCAAGTAACTGAAAACTTAGCACGCATGATGAATCCGAAACTCTATGAGTCGGAATCTCCTATTGCTCGTGCTATGGAGCTTGTTGGTGATAAATACTCCCTTCAGATTATCTATATCATTTATCAGCTTGACCGTCAGCGTTTTGTTGAAATTGAGAAGCAGATCAAGGGTATTTCACCTCGCACGTTGTCTGCACGCTTAAAGCATCTTGAAAAATACGGTTTGCTTACGCGCCATCAGTATCCAACCATTCCACCAAAAGTTGAGTATGACTTGACTGAGCGTGGTCGCGATCTAGCCAGTACGCTTAATTCTTTGGAAACGTGGACCAACAAATGGTATCCAAGAGCAACGGACTAGTTGCAACAGAATTGAGTTATTA
>CAYGPY010000229.1:0-5095 GCA_964351765.1 uncultured Vampirovibrionales bacterium | reverse complement strand
CTACAATGTTGGGGATCCCAATGAGTTGGTTTTGAATATCGGGGGGCTGGTGGCCGATCATTTGAGGCAGAACGATTTTAAGGCGTTCTGGGTCGGCATTCATCGCACCACGAATTGCCGCTGCGTTACTGCCCGATGAGCCACCACTAGTGATGATATTGTTGCCTTCTTTAGCAAGGGTAAAGGCCAACAACTCAATCAGCTTTTGGTGCGGCAATGGAATGTTACGACTACCCAAGATAGCAATGTTTTTGCTGTTGGACTGAATCAGTGAGAATTCTTTAGCCAGCTTATCATCAGGATCAGGCGTGTCTTGATCGGTATCGTCAAGCGTACCGGTTGGTGCACCCATATCAGCAAGTGATGGTGTCTTTTTATCGTCGTCACCATTAAGGATGGTTAAAATATCAGTCGAGGTCATATCAGCGGGCATCGTTCTATCCTTTTATGTTTAAAGTCTATCGTTAAAATTAAAGTCAAAATTGAGATTTTTTGAGATTTTGTCGGCGATTGTCGTATTCGTGTTGAATCTAAGACGGTCAGGATGTCAGGTGTGTCGAGGCGCTTGGGCTGTAGCAGGTAACAACAGGTTACAACCCAGCCGTTAGGTCTCGACAGCGGTCATCATAAAAACGTATGATGGGTATCTTAATAACCTAATATTATATAGGCTTATTATACAGATAAAGTACCGTATTGATAAATGAGTGCGCACAACGTTAAGTCATGTTTCGTCTCGGTATTAATACGACATCCACCACGTTCCACCACCATAGTTAGAGAGTGCTCTTAAACAGAGGGTTTGATCTGTTTTAGTGCTTTAAATATAAGCTAGAGAACATAAAAAGAGAGAGTTAGACGATGACAATGACTGAGTATTCTGATGCCACCAACGGTTCTTCCAATAACATGCCTTCGGCTCATGCCAGTTTAGTAGACGGCTTAAACCCTGAACAAAAAGCGGCCGTTATCCACCATACAGGGCCTTTAATTGTTATGGCTGGTGCCGGATCGGGTAAAACCCGTGTACTGACTCATCGCATTGCTTATAAGCTCGCTCAGGGTATTTATCCTGGGGATGTATTGGCGGTTACCTTTACCAACAAAGCCGCCAAAGAGATGCGTAGTCGGATTGAAACCATTATTGGTGGCGATTCAACCAAGTTGTTATGGATTGGTACCTTCCACAGTGTGTGTGGTCGTATTCTGCGTCGCGAGATTGATCAGTACGAAAACGCCTCAGGACGCCGTTGGCAGAATAACTTTGTGATCTACGGTGAGTCGGAGTCGATGACGGCCATTAAAGAGGTTATTAAGAAACTAAATCTCGATACCAAGCTCTATAACCCAAAAACCATTCGCTATATGATTAGTGGTCTTAAAAATGACCGTGTGGATGCTTATGATTATGCCACCGATGCCAAAGACTTTAAGGCCGAGCGGATTTCTCGTATTTATGATGGCTATGAGGAAATCCTACACCGGAACAACGCACTGGATTTTGATGACTTGTTACTCATGACCGTAAAGGTCCTTCAAAACAATCCTGAAGTACGGGCACGCTATCACCAGAAGTTTAAGCACATTCTCGTGGATGAGTTTCAAGATACCAACGAAGTGCAGTATGAGCTGGTGCGTTTGCTGATGGAAGGCTGTGATAAAGAAGACAGCAACCCTACTTATCAACAAGAGTTGTGGAGAGAACGTAGCTTTACGGTTGTGGGTGACATTGATCAGTCTATTTACAGCTGGCGTGGGGCAAACTTCCGCATCCTACTCGACTTCCAAAAAGATTTTCCCGATGCGCAAACCATCACCCTAGAACAGAATTACCGATCAACAAGTAACATTTTGGATGTGGCCAACGCCATTATCGGAAACAACAGTGAGCGTATCCCTAAGAATCTACTTAGTGTCAAAGGCCAGGGCGATAAAATTCAATGCTACGAAGCCCCCGATGATCGTGATGAAGCCTTCTTTATTATCGATCAGTTCCAGAAGATTGTTTATGAAGGGAAGTATAAGCCAGGGCAATGCTGTATTTTGTATCGTACCAACGTACAAAGTCGAGTACTTGAGGATCTACTGATTTCTCGTGGTATCCCTTACACCATTGTGGGTGGCCTTAAGTTCTATGAACGCAGAGAGATTAAAGACGTGATGGGGTATCTGACCCTGTTGTTTAACCCCAAGGATAACTATAGTCTGAAGCGGGTGATTAACGTTCCTAAGCGCAAAATTGGTAAAACAACGGTAGAAGCCTTAGAAGCAGCGGCCAGTGAACGTGGTATTTCGATCTATGAGTTACTGCCTATGGTGGCGGAACTCGATACCATTAAGCCTGCAGCCAAGAAGGCCATTGCTGGCTTTAAAAACACAATGAGTGCCCTTGAAGCCCAAGCGCCAGAGAAGTCCTTGGATGAGCTAATCTTAGCCATTCTGGATGATACCGGCTACTATGATGAGCTAAAAGCTGAGGATCCGGTTGATAGTGAAGGCCGTCAAGCTAACGTGGAAGAATTTGTCTCTGTAGCGCGCCAATTCCTGAACGAGAACCCTGAAGGCACCTTAGCGGACTTTCTCACACAGATGGCGCTTCTGAGTGATATTGATTCGGCAGAGCCTGAAGAGAACAAGTTTGTGATGATGACCATGCACTCGGCCAAAGGACTTGAATATCCTATTGTGGCTGTCTGCGGATTAGAAGAAGGGTTGTTCCCTCACTTCAGATCACTCAATGACAAAGATGGGATGGAAGAAGAACGCCGGTTGATGTATGTCGGGGTCACCCGAGCGGAGGACAAGCTGTTTTTAACTTACGCCCGCAAGCGATTAATTATGGGTGAGATTCGTTACGGCACACCGAGCCGTTTCTTAAAAGAAGCCCCAGCGGATCTGTTATCAGGGATGTATTCTCTAGATAGAGATGCCGATGACTATAGCGAAGCGCCGTCATCATCATCGTCCTATGCAGTAGGTGGTGGTAGTGGCTACCGAAGTGGTGGGTACAACAAGCCATCTTATTCCGGTGGCGGGGGATATTCTCAAGGGAACAAGTACGGCGGTAAAAGTGGAAACTATCAATCCGGTGGCCGAACCGATAGTGATAACCTAAGCCGGAATGTACGTATCATTAAAAAGAAGAAGTCCTACGCACCGGGCGTGGATGAAGGTGATTCTGCTTCAGTAGCACCGGTTGCCTTAATGGCTGCAGGAGATCGTGTCACGCATTCTAAATTTGGCGAAGGAACCATTCAGCAGGTATTAGGAGAGGGCAATAAAGCCATCTACGGTATCAAGTTTGATACCATTCCGGGACAGAAGTTACTGGATCCAAAAATTGCCAAGTTAACCAAGGTCGATTAAAGCAGGTTGGCTTAGTTAATTATGGGCTTAGGAACACCATCACGACACTATACCGTAGCGATGACACCAGACGAGTGGAAAACGCTCTTTTTCGATCAGGTTGACTCCCCCTTCAATACGTCACCCGATCACCACGCGCCATGGCATGTTTTGCGATTTAAGCTGGGCGAGGCTCATTTTATTGGGGAATGGACAGACAAGGCAACAGCATCTCAAGTAGCCACGTTTTGGGCGACGAATCATCGTAAGGACTTTGCCAGCTGTTGGCTGCCTTTTCCGATTGTATCGGGGAGGGTAAGCAAAACCCCAGAGGACGAGACACACCTTGATACCGAAGTGAAGCTCAACCCACGCTTTCATATCCTAATGCTGTTTGTGGGTTTGTTGCTGGGTATTTCGTTCTTTAATCCTGATACAGGGTTACAACTGGTCACGGCATTCACCACAACCAGTGTATGGATACTCACCTATCTCAGTCAGTGGTATCTGTGTACAAAGCAAGCCAAAGGCATTAAGTACTTTGTGGATATTTTAGCGTACCCGAATGTTATAACCATTACAGAAACCTCAGGCCAAAACGTAACACAGCTTCGTCCTGTCTAGGTGTTGTGTAAGAGGATGATAAGACATTGGATTAAACGCGCTCAATCAATACGGCGCTCACGTCATCGTCAAGGGGGTGGCCTTGTGTGAAGTCCGAGAGCTTTAGAATGAGTTGATTTAATAAATCAGGCTCGCCACTCTCGATGAGTTCCATGAAGAGCTCTTCAAGCTTGTCCTCGCCATACATCTCATCCTGTGCATTCTTCATCTCAGAAATACCATCGGTAAAAATGAGCAACTTGTCCCCAGAGTCGATATCTAAATCCAGACTGGGGTAGTCCATATCCTTAAACCATGCCAACGGCGTTCCGTTTGAATCAGGACGCTCTAATGTTTTGGTTTTACCACGGTATAAAAGTGGGTAAGGGTGACCGGCGCCACTCATTTGAAATGACTTGCGTTCTTTATCGAGCTTCATATAGACGCCCGTAACATAGTGACCGGTTTTAATGAGGTTAAACAACTCATTATTGAGATGGTAGAGAATATCACCGGTCTTGGTGTGGTTATATACCATTCGATAAAACGAGGATTTAAAAATAGCGGTAATAAATGCCGCAGGCACGCCATGGCCGGATACATCGGCAACGGCAATACCAAGCCCACCGTCAGGAAAACTCACCACGTCATAGATGTCACCACCAATGGCGTCACAGGGTAAGTACACACCCGTCACACGAAGAGCATCATCTTTAAAGTGACACTTCTCAAAATTCATTACTTCGGTGTGTTCGGCGGTTTTGCCATCAACGTCAGTACAATCTTCATCCTCGTCCTCTTTAATAAAGGCAGGCAACAAGCTTTGTTGAAGCTGACGTGTTGTATAGAGTTCTTTTTCAACGGCCAGATTACGCTCGTAAAGTTCGGCGTTCATCTTATTGAGTTGATCATTTAAGGCTTTGGATTTGGCGAGTTCTTGCTTGACCCGAATACCGGCTTTAATACGAACAATGGTTTCTTCATCACTCACATCAGAGTGGATGAAATCATTGCCGCCACTTTCAAAACACTTACTGAGTGTTTCATTGTTTTCAAAGTCCGCATTTTTACTAATAAAAATAACGGGTGTACCGAGGGTGTAAGGATTATTTTTAATTGATTTACACACCTGAAGACTACTGTGTTC
>CAYGPY010000228.1:0-5097 GCA_964351765.1 uncultured Vampirovibrionales bacterium | reverse complement strand
ACCAATATCTTCAGTGTTTGCTGATTCAGCATCATCGTCATTGGTGTAATACGGATTCGCAGCATTCGGGTCGTAATCATCACCCATTTGCTCAATTTTGCGATCCCGTTCTTCTTTACGCATCAGTAGTTCTAATTCTTTTTTATCACCCATAAACTTAAAGTACTCATAAAAGTTACGGGTCGTATTAATCATATAAGAACGACCCTTACGCTTTTTTGAAATCATCTTCAGCGCCAAGAGTTCACCAATATGATCGTAGGCTGTGGAACCACGAAACTCGATTAATTCTGATTGCAGTACAGGTGCCTTAATGGCAATCGCCGAGAGTGTTCTTAATGTGGCGGCCGATATTTCCAGCGGCATCATTTTATTGACCACCGAGCTGTATTCGGATTTCACTTGCAGAATATAACCATCCGTATCATCGATCTCAAGAGAGCAGTTCTCACGAAACATGTAATCCTGAATGAGTTCAACCAATGCCATTTCAGCGTCATCAGGCAAGCAATCCACGATCTCGGCAATCTCTTCTAGAGTAAGCGCCTTACAGGTTACAAACAAGGCGGCTTCAACCTTACCTTTTAAACGTTGCATCTGTTCTTCAACGGTCAGCTCAACCGCTTTTTCTTCTTCTTGGGTTAAAGCCGGTGGCTCACTGTCCTCTGGTTTTTCTGATTCTTCGGTAGAGTCGGCATTCTCATCCACTTCATCAAACGAGACGATTTCATCTTCATTCTCATCTACGGCGTCATCGTCTGAGTTTGCTTCAGCAACACCAGAGGTACGATCTTCAGCATAAACGATGGCATCATCTGAAACATCATCATATGAATCCGTGTTCTCTTGAGTCGTTTCAACTGCGCCTTCAACCAATTCGTTACTGATTTCATTGGATTCAGTCACGGTTTCATCATCGGTAGCAACGTCACGTTCGCTATCGGTTTCAGTGGTGATTTCGTTTTCGATGTCTTTGTCACTTGTATCGTCCATCCACATTGGCTGGATTCTCCATAGTTTAATTTAGTTGGTGCTTTATTAGTTCAAGAAAAACCATTAACTCGCTTCGTTTAACGGGTGTTCTTCTTGTTGATTTGCATCGTCTGAGGGTGGCGGAATCGGGGTTGTGTCCTTACTAATGTAGACTTCTGAGTAGAAGCTGTCTTGCGATAAATCCACTTCACCACGGGCTGATAAAAACAACAGGGCTAAGAAAGCCGAAATTTTATCAATGCCACCTGACTCTTGTAATTCACTTAAAGCTACTTTTTCTTGCTTAATGAGAACACGCTCTAAAATCACCATCAGGTTATGAATCGTGTCTTCAATAAACTCTTCGTGTGCCATCTCTTCAATGTCGTCGGCCGTAAATTCGCTGTAGTCACGCACACGACGATTACTGACACTTTTCACACGTTCTTTGGTGCTTCTGTTTTTTTCAAGTTCTTCGTAACGTTTCAACTCATCAATCAAATCATTCAGCGTTACGGTACGAATCCGTTTTTCTTTACGGCTGGTACGCTGTTGAATGGCCTCTTCAAGCGAATTAAAACGCAAACGAGGTTGAATCACGCCATCCATAAAGTCCGGTTCAAACCCGTCACCAAACTGATCGAATTCATCCTCTTCAGGTGGGTCAAGGTAATTGATACCCGCCAACTGATCGCTTTTCATTCGAAGCAACACAGCTAAATACAACAGGGTTTTACCCGTAATTTTTAAATCCGAATGCTTCATATCGGCAACGGCTTTTAAAAACTCATCGGCCACTTTTACAATATCAACGTTCCACGGATCGATCTGGCCCTTTTTAGCCAACTCAACCAACATGGCCATCGCATCCGTTTCTTTGACCTCTTCACCCAATGCGCTTATAACGGCTTTAGGTTTACTGGCATAGCGGTTTGGCTTTAAAGGTGTGGCCGTTGCCATCACCGAATCCATATAAGGGGTCGTTGAATCAGAGTCCAATTCAGACGTTGTTTTTGTTTCCTCAGCAGGTGACTCGGTTGCCGTAACAATGGCGTCTAGTTTATCAGGTGTTTGCGTCATCATCGGCCTCCACCTGTTCATCAAGCGCTTCGTTCTCAGTCGCTTCTTCATCCATAATAGGTGGTACTTCAGTAAGCTCAACAGATGACTCTGATGTTGTCGACTCGTCAGAATCGCTGGTTTCTAAGCCTGAGGTTTCAAACTCATCGGAGTCTTCTAAGGCATCAACATCCATGTCATTGGTCGCTTCTTTTTTGACGGTTTTTTTGGTTTTCTTTTTCTTCTTTACAGTCTTTGAAAGCAGCCCCGCTTTAATCATATTTTCTCGTGTTTCAGCGGCCATCGCGTCCACATCATCAGCCGTAACGGGGCGATCGCTATCTTTCACGTCACGGTGTTTAATACCCGTCACAAGTGTCACGCCGTTTTTCTTCTGGGTAACACCCACCGTTCTATCTGAATGCTCTAGCATCGGCTTACGCAGTGAAACAACCACAAACTGAGCACCACTATCGGCCTCACGTTTAACCATGTTGGCGAGCTTCTCAGCGTTAATACCATCCAAGTTCATATCAACTTCATCGAGCGCATAGAACGGTGCAGGCATATAGCGCTGAAGGGCAAATACAAACGCCAACGAGGTCAGTGATTTTTCACCACCACTCATCGCTTCAATCCGTTGCATCTTCTTACCGCGAGGCTGTGCCTTAATGGCCATACCACCCTCAAAGATGGATTCAGGGTTGGTGAGTTGCAACTCACCCGTACCGTCAGACAACTCGGCAAAGATATGTTTAAAGTTGTTATCAACCGCTTCATAAGCTTTCATAAAGGCCGATAGTTTTAATTCGTGATACCCAGACACACGAAAGTTAATCGCTTCAACTTCCATTGCCAGCGTATTGATTTTATCAGCCAGCTCGTTACGACGCTCACTCACGCGGTCATAATCTTTAATGGCCAGCATATTCACCGGTTCCATCGCTTCCATACGGCGCGTTAAGGAGGTGATTTTCTTGGTAACTTCTTCTTCCGAAGGTAATTCTTCTTCTTTAATGGATTCGACTTCAACCCCGTTTTGCTCTAGCAAACCAATGGTCTCTTGAAGCATCGGATCCAATTCTTTTTTACGATTTTGGAAGGCAACAATCTGCTCTTCTTTTTGCTCGCGTTCACGCTCAAGCACGTTTTTTTGTTTTTCTTCTTCAATCAGCTTCGCCTGAACGATATCCCGCTCGTCCTGAAGCTTCTTGAGTTCTTCGTCGAGTTCGGTAGTTTGCACTTCCAGCTCTTTAATTTGAACCGTCGTCAGCTCAATCTCTTCTTGGGCGTCTTTAATTTCTTTTTGCAATTCGATGGTCTTGGCCTCGGTATCAGCAATACGTTGGCGTGCATCTTTTACACCCACGTCCTGATAGTTTTTCTCCATCTCTTTGCCTTTGATATCAGCCTGAATGTTTCTGATCTGAGAGTCATAGTAGTCCATCTGGAACTTCACTTCAGACATCTCTTCACGAAGCGATTCAATTTGTTCGGATGGCAATTGGCTCTCAATGCCTTCCATTTCAGCTTTGACCGTAGAAACTTGTTTCTCGCTTGCGGCAATCGTCTCAGCGAGTGTTTCTTTTTGTTTGGCTAGTTTTTTAATATTGGCTTTGATCGCTTTAACACGATCGTCCTCGGTTTCAACACCACCTAATTTAGACAGCTCCGACTCAACGTTATCAAGCTCGGCTTGCGCTCGGTTGTATTTAGCAAGGCACTCGGTGTACTCTTCTTTAATGCCTTCAAGCTTTAACTCATACGAGGTTAGCTTCTTCTCAAGCTCGGCTTTCTCAACTTCTTTTTCAGCCAGCTTATCGTACATGGTCTGAATTTCGTCTTCGACATCATTGCCCGCAAAATAACCAACCGCACGACCCGCTTTAGCACCACCGGTCATTGCACCTGATTTTTCAAGCAAGCTACCATCAAGAGTAATCATGCGGAATTTACGAAGCAATGGTCGTGCCGATTCTAAATCTTCAACCACCAAGGTATCGCCCAACGCATAAGCAAACACATCATCGTATTGCGCTTCACACTCTAGCAAGTTAAAGGCAAAATCAATCACACCCGGCGCACTTGGTAGAGCTGGTAAACGACGTGCGGGTTGAATTTTATTAAGAGGCAAGAACGTCGCACGACCCGATTTGGATTGGCGCAACATATCAATACCATCGGCCGCCACCTGGTCGTTATCCACAACCAAGTTCTGAACGCGTGCACCCATCGCAATTTCAACCGACAGGGCAAATTCTTTATCCACAGAACCTAATTGAGCGAGTGTTCCGTGAACACCACCCAAGTCAGACCCCAAAATAAACTCAACCGAACGGGCAAAGTTCACTTCATCGTGAGCACGTTTACGAGCTTCTAATTGCAGGTACTGACGATTCATCTCGTTGAATTCAGTTTGCATTGTATTGAGTGATAATTTTGTTTTGGCGTATTCTGATTGAATTTGTCGCACTTGGGCTTCAAAGGCGGATTTTTCTAAATCCAGCTCACCCACACCTGAGGCGAGTAACGTTTGACGCTCACCAAATTCGGCTTGCTTGCGAGAGTCCTCAGACTGATCTCGCATTAAGCGCTCTAGCTCAAACTCTTCACGGTTTAGCTCCGATTCCACATTCAAACTATCGCGTGATGCTTGTGAGAACGTATCTTCGGCTTCGCCCAAGCGCTTACGCACTTCATTACGCTTTAAGCTTAACTCGCTACCTGAGCCGGTTAGGGCATCAAACTTACCGTTTAGCGCTTCATAAGAAGCCGCTTCAGTTTTATGAAGGGCTTCAAGCTCTTTAAGTTGATGCTGAAAGGTTTTGATTTCTTCTTCAATGTTTTCGGCGTTGTCTTTTTGACGATCAATATCAAGCTTCATCGACTCAACACGTTCTTTGTTTTCGTCAATTTTTTCTTTGTTAAAGCCAATGGTGTCTTCTTTACGAGACACATGCCCGAGTAAGCCTTCAATTTGCTTTTTCAAAGCAATCTGTTGGTCTTCGCCTTTTTTCTTCACTTCATTGCTAATCGTCGTCAACGCTTCACGGGTTTCATCAAGCG
>CAYGPY010000227.1:4306-5112 GCA_964351765.1 uncultured Vampirovibrionales bacterium | reverse complement strand
GTTCAACGCGCCACGGCAACCCGTGTTATTCAACCCATTCTGTCCAACATCCTCATTGAATCTTTGGATGATAAAACCCTCAAACTGTCGGCCACCGATATGGATTTTGCCATTGAAACAAGTATGACTGGTAGCGTTATTGATGCGGGTAAAACAACCTTATCTGCTAAAAAACTGGCTGAGATTATTAACAAATTGCCAGCAGGTACCGATGTTATTTTTGATATCGACCACACCACCCAAACCGCTAAAATTCAATGTGGCAGCAGTACTTTTGATATGCGTACCTTACCCGCTGATGAGTTCCCGTTAATTAAGGTAATTGATGACACACAGTATTTGGACGTGGATAAAAAAGCCTTGGTTCGTGCCATTAACCAAACCGTGTTTGCCGCAGCCAGCTATGATGCCAACAATGTGTTGGGTGGCGTGTTTTTTAAATTAGATAAAAATGGTTTGGAGATGGCGGCTACCGATGGCTCGCGTTTAGCGCGTCGCATTGAAACCGTGAGCAGCAAAGCGGTGGATGAAGTGACGGCTGTGATTCCAGCTAAGACTTTACAAGAATTTATTAAGCTATCGAGTGCTTCGGCCTCGGATGAAACCGTACGCTTGGCCATTCAAGATGGTCAAATCTCATTTCGTACCAGTCGCTACTATGTGCTGTCTCGCTTGCTTGATGGTCAGTATCCAAAGTATAACCAACTCATCCCAGCTGAAAACAAATTGGTTGTGTACGCAAAACGCAAAGAGTTTATTGACTCCTTGGAGCGTGCGGCAGTTATGGCTAACGAGCGTACTCACAT
>CAYGPY010000227.1:0-4296 GCA_964351765.1 uncultured Vampirovibrionales bacterium | reverse complement strand
CTGCAAACACCCCTGATGTGGGTGACGCGAAAGTCATGGTCCCTGTAACCTATGATGGTGAACCATTAAATATTGCCTTTAACTACAAATATGTGTTGGATGCGTTGCGTGTGATTGAGTCTGATGATGTGCGTATGGAAACCAATGGATCGCTTGCACCCACTATTTTTAAAGGCAAAGACGAGAACGAGTACTTGTGTTTGGTTATGCCTGTACAGGTTAAGTAACACGGTTCTAAAAGGATTGGTTAGAAGTTAGAATGTCGATAAGGTCGTTAGTTTTATCGATGCTGTTGGAATTGGGATGGAATTAAGCCAACTCACATATCAAAATTTGCGTAACTATCAAGGCAAGCATAATGTTGTGTTTTCATCGGCGTGCAATATTTTTTTAGGGGCTAATGGTCAAGGTAAAACCAATTTACTCGAAGCCATTTACTATTTAAGTCACGGGCGTTCACCTCGAACCACTACCGATCGGGAGTTGATTCATTACGATGCCAAATTTGCCACCTTAACTGGTACCATTCAATCAGGTGGTGCACGAAGCGATCATCGACTCGATGTGCAATGGCAAGAAAGTGAATCAAAACGTCTGCAAACCGTGTTTAAGGTGGATGGCAACCGACTAAAAAGTCGCTCGATGCTATTAGGGTATTTGCCGAGCGTTTCGTTTTTTGTGAGTGATTTGTTGTTGTTGCGCGGTGCGCCCGATGATAGACGAAAGTGGCTTGATAGTGCGGTGGTGCAATATGATAAACGCCATTTAACCTACCTGAGTGATTTTAATCGCACTCGTCAACAAAAAAATCAACTCTTAAAACAATTTAATGACCCCTCCTCTCCAACGAGCCGGCAATCGTTTGACGAAAAAAAACAGCAACTCCAATTGTGGAATAATGCATTTGCAGAAAATGCAGCCCGTGTGATGCACAGCCGTCTGCAGTACCTGTTGCGTTTGCTGCCCGTGTTAGAAGCAGTGCATCTTGAATTGACTGGGGGCGGTACAGCTGTTGGTTTGCAGTATGTGAGCCATTGGGATACAACCCGACTGCGCGATAAGGTGAATGTACTGCCTGTTGATAAATTAGATGTTACGGATGAGCAGTTTACCTTAGAAGCGATTGAGGCACAGTTAAAAACATGTCTTCAAGCTGCCATGTCGGATGAACTACGTCGCAGTACTTGTGTGATAGGACCGCATCGTGATGATGTAATGAGTGTGTTATCGGATTTAAGTAAACCGGATCAAAAAGCGTTTGAAGCTCATACTTATGGAAGTCAAGGTCAGCAACGAACCGTTGTGTTGGCACTCAAGCTCGCTGAATTGCAGTTACTAACCCGTGTTTTACAGGGTGATGTACCGGTGTTGTTGTTGGATGATGTGATGGCGGAGTTGGATCCGGATCGGCAACGGTTTTTATTAACGCACATTAATCCGAAATCACAGGTGTTTTTAACGACGACGCATTTGGACACATCGTTAGAACCATTGTTACAGTACTGGTATGAGGGCGGCGAAAATAAAGATCGTCTTGAAGCCTCTTTGGACGTTGGGTTTAAGGTGTTTGATGTCACTGATGGTGTGGTTCAAGAGAACCAAACATTAAGCCAGCGTGTAAATGAGATGGAATTGGTATCGGAATAAACCATGACGGATGAAAACCAACATTTTTATAGCCACGTAAACCACCCGCTCAAAAAGCAGATGGCTTCAATGATGAATACAACCCGGATTCAGGATGTGTTGCCTGCGGTTTACGATCGTATGAGACTGGATGACAAAGTGCAAGAAATGAGTGTGATTGCATTGTGGCCGAAGGTTGTTGAAGCGGGTTATGGTAAGTACACCAAGGCGGTTAAAATCAAAACCGATCAAGGGAATAAAAAATTAGTGGTTCAGGTTAACCATGGGGCCATTGCTTCAGAGCTGGCGATGCGCCAACATCATTATCTGGATTTGCTGAACGAGTTTGCGCCACAAACAGGATTGCGCTTGTCGGGTATTGAATGGCATGTAAGGTAAAAAGATGTTCCAAAAGAAGAATACAAATGCCTATTAAAACCAATATGTTTATTGATAATTTGTTTACAGAACCGATATATTTTTTATCGGTGGTGGTTATTGTGGTATTTTCGGTGTGTTGTCATGAGTTTGCCCATGCTTATAGTGCGTCTTCTCAAGGCGATGACACAGCAAAGGAAGCCGGCTTTTTTACACTTAATCCCATGGTGCATATGGGGGGGACTTCTATTGTGTTGTTACTTCTTGCGGGTATTTGCTGGGGAAGCACGCCGGTGCGTCACGATAAAATGCAACACTGGTGGAGCCCGGCTTTTGTGGCTATCAGTGGCCCAATAATGAATTTATTATTAATGGTCGTTTGTGTCGTGCTAGAAAGCGTTTATGGTTCAGGCTTCTGGGCTTGGTTTTTCTCTTTAGGGGCGCTATTAAACGCCGTGTTGTTTTTGTTAAACATGATACCCATTCCTCCGTTGGATGGCTTTGGCGTGGTTGAAACTTTATTGCCCGCTGGGCGTCCTTTATGGAAGATGATGCATCAATACGGCTTTATCGTCTTTATAGTGTTGTTCTTTTTGTTTGGTTTCAGTCGGTTTTTGTTTGAATCGGCAAGTGATTTGGTTGCGTGGACACATCAGTTTTTATAACAAGGTGTCTCAAGCACCACTCACCTGATATCTCAAAGACAGAAGCACCGTCAATCAGGTATAATAAAGTTTCCGATTTGTGTTTAATATAATCAGTGAGAGAGATTTTCATCTATGCGTATCGCCCGTTTTACCAAACATATGTTTGAATCCGTGTCCTCGTTTGCCCGTTCTTCGGTAAGCATTGCTTTAACGCTTGCTGTCCTAGGTGGCTCGGTATGGATGCCTTCAGCCGAGGCATACACGCCAAAATCACTTTATGATGAAGTGTGGAAGCTTGTGAACAGTCGCTTTGTGAGCGAAGATAAGAACAATCAAGATTGGCGCATTTGGCGTCATCGTTATGATGATGTGATTGAATCCGATGAAGATAGCTATGTTGCTATTGAGTCGATGTTGTCGAGCCTTGATGACCGCTATACACGCTTCTTAGACCCTGAAGAATTTGCTGATGAAGGCATGTCGATTAAGGCACAACTCTTTGGAATCGGGATTCAAATCGGAACCCGAGACAATAAATTGCTCGTTATTTCGCCTATCGATGACACTCCTGCCGATAAAGCAGGCTTAATGGCCAATGATGAAATTTTAAAAATCGACGGTAAGGTGACTCAAGGCATGTCGGTCAAAGATGCGGCCAATTTGATTCGTGGTGAAAAAGGGACTGTAGTTAAACTTTTGGTAAAACGTGGTGATAAGCCTGCAAAGATTTATCCCATTACGCGTGATGAAATTAAACTAAAAGCCGTTACCACCAAGCCACCGTTTGAAACAAAACTTCCTGCTGATGTGGGTTATGTTAAATTATCAACTTTTTTAAGCCAACAAGCCACCAAAGAAGTGCGTGTGGCGTTAAAAGAACAACAAACTAAAAAAGGCTACATTCTTGATTTGCGCTCAAACCCAGGTGGGTTGTTATCAAATGCGATTAAGATTGCGGATTTCTTTTTGGCCGGCTCAGGCATCGTGAGTACTGTCGATAGAGATGGCTACAAAAAAGTGAAGCGTTCTCGAGATGTTCTTGTAACCGATAAACCTTTAGTGGTTTTGATTAACGGTGGGAGCGCGAGCGCGAGTGAAATTTTAAGTGGCGCGCTTAAAGATAATCAACGTGCCTTGCTTGTAGGAACAAAATCCTTTGGTAAGGGCCTTGTTCAAGAGATCAACCCCCTTCCAGGTGGTAGTGGTGTCAACATCACAACTCAGCGCTACTTAACCCCACTTGATATTGATATTAACAAAATGGGGATTGCCCCTGATGTGGCTGTTGAAATTACAGAAGACGACTTTAAAGCCAAGAAAGATCCTCAGCTTCTAAAAGCAGCAGTGCTACTTGAAGAGATGATTGCTGGTAAATCAATGAAGATGATTGTGGCTGAAAATGAAGCACGCGAAGTGAGTCAGGCAGCAAAAGAGAAGGCGAAAAAAGCCGATTCCAAAGAACCTGCTTCAAAAAAATAGAAGATTAAACCCACTCTCTAAAATAAACGCAGTTGGCCTATAAGCTGGCGAATTGGATGGGGTTGCTTTTCTTCTTCTTTAGCTTTAGGTGCCACCATTTGTTGCGTTGATTCGAGTACCGTTTTGAGCTGGTGTTGAGGCTGCTCATCAGGCAATAGGGCTAAGC
>CAYGPY010000226.1:0-5131 GCA_964351765.1 uncultured Vampirovibrionales bacterium | reverse complement strand
TTGATTTGTGGTTCTGTGTATTTCTTTATTGGTTTGGGTGTCTGCTTGTTGAGTTTCTTATACCAGTATTATGTATTGAGGTTATTGCTTTCTATGTTTAGAACAAGGCTTAAAAACAACTTTTTTACGCGTCTCTGCCAAGCCCAGCAATCAAGTAAGAAGTTTGGAAAAACAGAAAAAAACAAAATTGATTCAACCTTAAAACAACTCCCCGCTCACTATTTTAGTGACGTACAACGCTTGTGTGATCGTTTGGATACCACTTACCTCGGCTATGTATCACGCTTTAACACCTCAGAACGAGAGGCATTGCACCAATATCAAGGCGTGGACTACAGCCCCATAAATACTTACCTGAGGCATCCGAGTTTTATTGATACCTTGCGAGAACACCCCGTTAGAATGGAAGATATTTTAACAGCCATTATTCATTTGGATGCGGTGATTAAACGATGTCAGACACCGATCCCGATGGTTGTGTACCGATGCCAGTGCATTGATAAACGCTTGTGCGATCCTGCGTCATTGGTGGGCACAGTGTTGCAGGAGCCTGCTTATATGAGTACGAGCGTCTTTAAAAATAAAGCAAATGCGCTGCAATCCTTAGAAACAGATGACATCAACCCACACCATATTCCGGCCTTGTTTGAAATCGCTATTCCCAAAGGAAGCCACGCAATGTGGATGGATGCCATTGAAGACATTGATGAAGGCGAGCTGCTCTTGCCTCGAAATGGAAAGCTTTTTATCGAAGCGATTGAAGACGTAAAACAGGTATCAAACACGAAGTCAGAACAATTAGAAATCAAAGCAAGTTGGATTGATTAAAATAAAGATACGACACTATTCTGCTATCTACTAACTCTAAAACGAAAATTAACCTTGAAGCGGTTCATCTTGCACGTAAGGCACACCTGTTAATAAAGCCACTTCAGCTTTGCTTAACTCTTTTCCTAAGTAAGCGGTATGATCCATTCGACTTACTAAACCTTTATCAATGGCCGGTGTAAATAACTCACTGGCTGTGTAGCCTTCAATAATATTTTCGAGAATGCCTTTGTTGTTGTAATGCTCTAGAACGAGGCAACCTTGCTCATCATCAATAGAAACAATAAAGTATCCGCGTGGATCCATTTGCATATCGTGATGAATGTAGCCTTCGATAATAGTGGTGGTGTCAGCATTATAAAAAGAAGGAGCTGGCTCAGGTTTTTCGGCTAAGAGGTTACGTACTTGGGTCATAATACGAGCTTTATCCGTACAGCCTACTAAGTCGATGAGCGTTACGTGCTCGCGGAAATGATCGGCTCCACCCTTTGGTAGGTTCTGAATAATCGGTCGCTTACCGAGTGCACCAATAATCTTGCCTTTGTCATCCAACCCGTTTTGCCCTAAGGACAAAAACGATTGCCCTGGCAACTGACCAATGGCCTGTTTGCCGTCTTCGCCACAGAGTACAATATAACGAATTGCAGGATTACTGAGGACATAGGTAATAATTTGCTCAATACCAATGTTCTCGGTTTTTAAGCCACCTACTAACACGCCTTGAAGTTCGGTTTCAGTTTGTAAGTCTTCACGTAGTTCATCGCTCATCAAGGTGCAAATCGCCAACGGTGCTTGAGCGTCTTCCATGCCTAAATCAGCAAACAACGATAGCTGACTGAACCCGGCCTTGGTTTCCTTTGGCATGGGTTCGTCGGTGCTGTGATCTTCAGATGTGCTCATAGAGGTGGTCATGCTTGTGTTGCTTACGTTTTGAGGACAAAAGGTTACAAGAGTAATATTAATTCTAAATAGCTTAACTAAAACACTGCTCAAGGTAAATTAAGCAATGGCTTTTACTACTTTTTGCTAAGCAACTCTGAAAGCGGATAAAACGTACCACGCCACGTCACACCCCCGTCACGCAGAACCACAAAGGCTGAACGCGCAATGGCCGTAAACATCAAGAGCATCCCTAACGGATAGCCCACACCCACCAAGGGATTAATCCCGGTGCCCGCTGTGCTTAAGGCCGATACCAAAATGATCACGCCAATGGTGGCAAGGTTACTCCAAAAGGCGATGCTCGCGGGTTCACTTAAAATGAGTAATATATAGGGCGACAGCACAATGAACCCCAACAGGAATAAGCCAATCACGGTTTCAATGATTTTGTAATTACCGCCGGCAAAGGCGTTTTTTTCTAAGCCCTTTAGCATGGCCATGGTGGAGTCGTACCATTCAACCGAGAGATGTTTTGTTGCCAATAATACATCTTGTTTGTTGCCTTGTTCTTTAATAATGCGACCCAATTCCATGTCATCAATCACGTTGTTCTTCAGACGGTCATGCCCGCCTGTGGCAAGATATACAGGACGCTTTACCATGTTAAAGGCACCCACGCCGACATAACGCTTGCTTTTGGGATTGCTGGCTTCCCATTGTCGAAAGCTGGCCGAAAACACGATGGTAAAAAAGTTAAAAAAGCATTCAAACAAAAAGCTAGGGCACACCAAGTCGGGCGTCATTGCTAAATGATCTAATTCTTTTTCGAGGCAATAGGACATTGCGAGTTCAACGGCTTGAGGCTCAAAGACAATGTCGCCATCGGTAAATATAATCCACTCGCCCGTGGATTGCTGGCTTCCAAGATGCAGGGCATGGTTTTTCCCCAGCCATAGTTCATTCGTGGGGAGTTCGGTCACGTGAATAATCTTTAGTTGTTCATTTGTTGTGGCAAGCTTATCCATCAATGCACCGGTTGAATCGGTTGAGCGATCGTTGATGGCGACGATTTCAAGATGCGGGTAGGTTTGATTTAGTAGAGAGGTTAAGCAATCAGTAATACCTTCTTCCTCGTTGCATGCAGGCACAATCACACTGATTTTAGGGAGAGCGTCGATCGTATTTTTAGTGGTTAGGTCGAGCGGTTTAACGTTTTTAAGATATCCGATTTTAAGCCCTCCTGAAATATAATCCACACCCCAGCCGATATACATCAGCAGAAAAAAGAGGCTGGCTTGAGTTACCCAGCCAGCCTCTAAAACCCATTGAATCCATTGTTGAATGGTTTGTATCATGATTTTTTATATCTCAAAGAGCCTGTTTCAAACCGTGTTACTGGTTTACTTTCAACAATTCGATATCAAATTTTAAGGTTGCGTTTGCCGGAATGGCACCCGGAACGCCGTTTGCACCATAGGCCATTGCTGGAGGAATAATAAGGGTGCGTTTGCCGCCTTCGCGCATGCCTTGCACGCCTTCTTCCCAACCTTGAATGACACGGTGTTTGCCAATGGTGAAGGAGAAGGGTTGGCCTCTGTCGAGGGAGCTATCAAACTTTTTACCACTCATTAAGGTGCCGGTGTAATGTACGGTAGCTTTATCGCCCTTGGTGGCTTCGGTACCGGTGCCGACTTTGATGTCTTGATATTTTAGACCTTTTTTACCATCTTCATAGGTGCTCAAATCGATATCAGCCTTGGCTCCGGCAACGGCTTTAAGGCCAAAACCAATCATTCCAGCTAATACAACGCCCGCAATCAACAGGCCAGAAAATAATGCTTTACTCATCATCTTAGAAATTCCTTTTAGTCATTAACAAAAAATGCTTCATTAGGTGCAAGTATACCGGTACTAAGCCAAAACAAAAAGGTGTTGGCTCATTGTTGAATGAAGCTTTGATTGAGGTATCTAAAATATATATAAATCGCACAAAATAGTATTTATTCGTTTTTATATAGATATAGGGATTTATAACGTAATTAGGGGATACTATGTCAGGGATTCGTAAGGTTTTATCAATGGTGGGTGAGCAAACAGCACCTGCTGTAGAGCGTGTTAGTAAGAAGCTGTTTGAGGCAACCGATCATAAAGTTATTCAATCGGTAGCGCATTTGGATGATGCCGTTCGTGACGTGATGACAACCCAACAAGAAGATGCTTGGCATTCCTTGGAAAACGTTTTAACAGAGCTGACGGGTGGTGTTGTTGAATCGGGTCGCCGATTAAAATTACAAGATGATTTGAGTAAATTGGTTGATAAATTTAAAGCTCAAACAACAGAGGGGCTTGACGATATCGTGAAAAGAGCTCAAGAGTACCATGGTATTTCTGACACTCAGATGCCCAAAGTAACAACTGAAGCGGACAGTATTTTAGAGCTTTTAAATAGGGGGCAGTATCATCCAGCTGAACACAGATTAAACATTTCTGAAAACCTCATCGATGGTATTGAAAGAGTAAAGGGTGAGCCTGTTAAATATATGCCCAACTCAGTTCGTAATTTCTTTAAAAACACCACAAATGCTCGTGCCCAAAATGTTGTTGGGCATGAAATGAGTCATGCTAGAACCGGTATTCAATATAATCAATTATCGGAAGCCGAGTTTGAGTCAGTATTTAACCGAATCTTAAAAGAGCTTGATATTGCTGAAGATTCTTTTTCTGTTAATGCCGTGAAACATCATTTTGATTTTGCACCAACAAGCCAATTAAAAACTAAAGCCGCACGTCAAGAAGCTGAAGAAGCCTTGGGGTCAATTGTAACTGGCCTATTACGTTCTGCATCTGAAGGCGGGCAAATGCTTCCTAAAGGCTACAAGGAATATTTGCTTACGGCAGATGAAATTTTGGCTCGTCGCCATGGTGCTGTGTTTGAAGTACAAGGCGTGCTTAAAAAACTAACCAGCGGCGATTCTTTGTCTGCCGATGAGGTTTCTAAACTAAAAAGATTGACGGGTGAATTAAGTCTAAATCGTCAATTGAAAGAGCTTTCTCATGCTATTCGAACGGGTGCCTCAGAAGCCGACATTAAGCTGATTGAGGACTCAGTAAAACAGCTGGCAAAACGATCTGATTTGAAGCACTCGATTACGGGTGCGATGGTACGTGACTTAATTAAGCGAGAAAAAGGAATGAAGGTCATGGCCAATATGACTAAAGCTATTCATAAACTGAGAGGTAAAGAACCCTCTGACGAAGTTAAACAGATGATTGATAAATTATCTTAGTATTTTGCAAGTACTAAGTATTGTTAGTGTTTTAGACCTACACAAGGGATTTATTTAGATTGATAAACGAGACAAATACTTATGATTAATATTTTTAGACGCTTTACGCCTTCAGTAGAAAAGGCTGTGACGGA
>CAYGPY010000225.1:0-5141 GCA_964351765.1 uncultured Vampirovibrionales bacterium | reverse complement strand
ATATTGTATTGCTCGGTGAGGGTTTTCGTTAAAAATTGGAAGAAATCAGGGAGGGGGTAATCGGATGTATCCGTGCTCGTGTTTGTTTTGCCACCGTTTAATGAGACTTCGGTGAAATCACAAAATAAGATGCCGGCAATACCATCAAGCACACCAGAAAGGGCGAGCTGTTGAAATTTTCGATCCACAGCATAGTACGCTTCTTTCCAGTCTTCTAAAAATAAAATATGTCCTTTAAAATCTGGAAGGTGTTTGGATCCGCACATTGAACTGATGAGCGATAAATTCCCACCAATCATGGGTGCCTCAACCACGCCACTGTTAATGCAGTGGTAGGTGTCTTGATTTGGAACGTCATACGGATAGGTTGATATACCCATCACCATTGCGATGAACTCGGCCTCACTGTAAGGTTCATTATGGATGAGATTTGAAGTGAGCATGGGGCTATAGAAGCCTTTTAAGCCGGTGTGTTTATACATAGCCAGTAATAAGGCTGTGATGTCACTGAACCCTGCAAACATTTTTGGATTGTCTTTAACGCGTTGCCAATCGATATGGTCTAGTAAGCGCATCGCACCATAACCACCACGTGCGCAAAGAATCCCGTTAATATCGGGGTTGGTAAAAACATCGTGAAAATCACCAAGACGCTCTTCATCCGAACCAGCCAAATAATAAGCTGCCTGAGCTGCTGAGGGCATAACGCTTGTTTTGAGGCCGTGCTTTTCTAATAAACGACGACCTTGCTCAAAGGCTTCGTCAGGATTTTGGGTGGGTGCCGAGGGTGAAATAATACCCACCGTATCACCGGTCATTAATTTTTTAGGCGTGATAAAAGACATCTCTCTATAATACATCAAGCCAAGAAGGTGACGCCTTATTCTGGCTTCGGTACTTTTGATGCTCTTAGGTTATCAGCTACTGTCTTGCCTTCTGCATTTAGCACCGCTTTAGGGGCGGGCATGACCATACCAAATTCGTCAGCAATCTGGCTGAGTGCGTTGCCTTTTTGATTGGCTTGCCACGCGTTTAAGGTGATTTTATCCTGATCTTTACTAATTTTAGTAAGCAGTGTTTCTAGCATTGAGTTAAAGAAACTTTCATCCTCAAGTGATTTTTTGAGCATATCAATATTCGTTTGTAAGCCTTGATCGGGTTCTGCTTCCAGTTTTTTGGTCATGGTGGTGAGTTCATCATGTAAGGCTTGGCGTAGTTTTTCGCGTTGTTGTTCAATGGCTTCGTGTAACTTTCCAATACCAGGGTATTCAGGATGCTTTGTACCCACAATTTTTTTGAGATTGTGCAATTCGGTGACCTGTTCAGGGAGTAATTTTTCTTGGTCTTGTAAACCATTGAGGCGTTCAAACTCGGCTTTCAGCATCTCATCAGACCAGTCGCAGTAGCGTTCACTACGCATCCGTTTAATTGAAATAAGATCTTCAAGCTGAGTGTTAATGGTGGTTTTAATATTATCAGCGGTGCTTTTAGCTTTTTTCAAAGTCACTTTCGGTGTGTTGTTATTCGGGAGGTAGGACTCAAGAAAATGACGCACTGCACCACCACGCTTGATAGCCAAGAAGCCTGTGGCAAGAGCAAGTGATCCGTAGAGTGCTTTTTTAAGAATGCCATAGACCGGCTTGTCTTGATTGCTGGTGTCTAAGACCATACGGCCATCGGATCCCCAAGCGCTGTTACCTTTTCGAACACGCCTGGAAACATAAGGATCCACGCCAGTTGGTGGTGTTGATGATGGGTAGGCTGATGCTATTGGAGCAAGGCTTGAAGAGCCTTCAGGCGGTGCACCAGATAAAAGCTGTTCGAGGAAGGCCATCTCTTCAGGCGTCATCGGTGCATTTTCTTGTGGTGAAAATTGATCGATCGTGATTGGGCTTGCTGGAGCAGGCATAGTCTGAGCAAACGGGCCTTGTGGGGGATTAGCTATCGGAGCGCCCATGGTCAACGCGTCAGGCGGAAAGCTAACACTTTGGTTGCTTTGTGGTGCGTAAAATGCACGGTTGCTTGGTTGTAACGGTAACATTCCCATAGGTGGTATGGTTTTTCCCCAATAAATCGTTGCCATTGTGGCTGGAAACTGCGGTCGCTGGAATTCTAATCGCTAGAATATAATTACTCGACTTATTGCCATAAAGTCTGGTAAAGCTGATTTTGTGATGCCTACCTTCGATTTATAACAAGACTGTTACATCACAGGTATATCCCTAAGATAGCCTAATGCATTGTGTATCGACAGTGATCATTATAGGGGTTAAGGCATGGGTGACTATTCATATGAATAGCAACATCATAAAGGATAATGTAAACACAGAGACGAATCCAGCGTAAATACATGCTTTGAGCATGATTGCTGGAAATGTTGGGATTAAAATGAACTCAATAACGTCGGTGTAGACGTTTGATTTAACTTGCGTCTAGGCCCATCAAGATCAGGTTAGCGTATTCCGCGGCTTCACCGCTTGGGTCGAGCTCAAGTACCTTGTTAAGGTGCCCACGCGCTTGTTCAGATTGCTTTAAGTTTAAGTAGCAGGTCGCAATATCACTGTGGCACCACGGGTCTTCGCTTTCGGTGGCCAGTTGTTTTTGATATTGCCCCAAGGCTTTATCCCACGCGCCGGTTTTTGAATAGATCCGAGCTAGGTTAAAGAAAGTTCTAAAGTCATCGGGGGCGAGGGCTTGTGCTTGCTCAAAAAATTGAGTGGCCTTTTCAAACTCGTTTAAATCTTCGCATGTATTGGCGATGTTGAAATACGGATGAATGTTGGTTTTATCGTAGTCAATGGCCTTTAACCACCATTGCATCGCCAACTCGGTTTTGCCCAAAATAGCACAGCCAATCCCCGCATCAGTGGCATAGACTGATTTGAGTTCGTTACTGCTATGACTCACCTCAAGGGCCTGGCGATAAAAGCGAATGCTTTCTTCATAGTTGCCTTCAAGACGATGCGCGCGCGCAAGGTTGTAATAGGCAATTTCAAGCTGAGGATCCGCTTGAATGGCGGCCTCGTAAAAGGTAATTTTTTCACTACTGTCTTGTTTTTTCTGCGCCTGAACCAAATAGTTTAGTGCCTGATAAGACTGAGACACAGGTTTGCCTACCAAATGAGCCAGAATATCATCGGCTTTTTCAGGATGGATGACAGGAAGTGTCTGCTTTAAAATATCATCAATCAACTGATTAAAGCCTTCCATATTCACTTCAGGCATATTACGCACGGTTTTTAAATCCACAAACGCCAGCGTGGTTTCAATGGCAATGCGTTTGCTTTCCGAATCAAATAACCTGATTTTAATTTCAATGTCTTCGGGTTGTTCAATGTCATTGGCCGTGGTGTTGAGTGAACCTGTCATTACCACATTGGCGTTAGACGCTGTGGCAAGGCGAGTGAGTTCTTTCATTTGCTCGTTGGCGGGTTGATTTACATCGACCACCACCTGATCACCTTGTGTGGCAAGGTCTTTACTTTGAATCTCAGCACTGAGTGATAGCTTGGACAAAAAGGCCAGCATCAGTACGTCCTCAAAATTCTTTAAGAACGGATGCTTTGTAAGTTTGTTGAAGGACGTAACGGTTAAGCGCCGTTGGCGGGTTAATGTTGCAACCATGAGTGTATGTCACCATCTCGATAAAACACGACTAATAGAAGAGGATATAGAAGTTCTCACCTTCTATTGTGCATTTTGAAACACAAAAAGGGTATTGACCCATCGGATTAAAAAGAACGGACCGTTAACCGCGTTTGTGCCAAAAGAGAAGATGACCGGATTGGTTGTTTCCCAGCACGTTGATGGCTGTACCGTGGCGGTCTACCATGCCTGAATACCCTGTATTGCTTGAGAAGGCTAAGGGTAATCCTGTTTCGGCTGCACGTGCTTGGAGTGCTCTGATGTATTGCTTGGCCAATATCGGGCTGTGATGGAACCAGCCTAAGTTACTGGTTACCACTAGCAAATCCACATTTTGTTGTTTGTAGTGAAAGCCGAGCTGTGTGTTTAAGGCTTCAAAGCAAATCATCGGTCCTAGTTTTATGTTGTGTGTATTTCCTGCTAATAAAGGCGTTGCTGTCGTACCGCGATCAAAATCAGAGCTGAGCACGATAGGGCTTCCAATCACCGTATTTAAAAACTGAGTCGCCTTTTCACTATTAATAAAGGGTGTGTATTCGCCAAAAGGGACAAGGTGTTGCTTGGCATAAAAGCTAAAATGACTGGCGTCGTCGGGTGTAATTAACACAAAGCCGTTGTAGGTATGTTGATCATCTTGGACAATGGCGCCCGATAAAAATGAGAGTTTTTTTTCTTTGGCGAGTTTTTTATACGCCGTCCAAAAAATATTTTGTGTGGGTGTTTGTGTTTTCATCCAGCCTGGCAGTGCCCCTTCTTCAGGCATTAATACTAGTGTTTGAGGAGGCAACGGTGTGTTTGATAACGGGTTGAGATACGATGCTTTACTCGTGGCTTCAACCAAAAGAGGATTTCGAATAGTCTCAATGGGAATGTTACCTTGCCAGACCGACACATGTGGTAAGTTCGATGGATAGGGAAGTATGTCTAACGGAGAGTAAACACTGTTTATCTGTAAGCCAATAGGTAATAGGGTACACAGTAGTATGCTTACAGCAACGCGCTTCAGCGGTTGGTGTGCAAGGTTAATGCGACTGCTGTTGCTAATCCAAAGCATTAATAATGCATTTAATAGCATCACGTAGATTAACCCGTCGGTATTGAAGATGGGCAGAAGTTGTCGTACCGCATCGAGATGAATAGAACCATACAAGGGCAACGGCAAACTAACCCAAAGGTGAGAGTAAGGCATCAATTGAAAGCCTAGCACCCACAGTAGCGGAATACTGATGGCCGAGGACCAATTTAAAGCGACTGGTGACGCTGCTTTTTTGTGTGGGGCAGAGCGATTTAAAAGGGTTGTTAATACGGCACTTAGGAGTTGGATGACACCAAATAAGACAGCCCCGCCTAATGAGGCGACAAGCCACGCTAGGTAACCAATGAGATGCCCCGTTAAGGTATCCAAACCCATCCAGCCTAATGGAGATAAGTCAGGAAGCCACTGCATCCACAACGCGTGATAGACGAATCCGGCCAGTGCACCGGCAGAAAATTGA
>CAYGPY010000224.1:4307-5158 GCA_964351765.1 uncultured Vampirovibrionales bacterium | reverse complement strand
CGATCGCTCTAGTTTACCTTGATGCATGGTGTAACCTAATTTGTCGTTGGGGTTTGGTGCGGCCATTTCAATGGTGCTTTCGGTTTTTTGAAATAGTGCATTGCCCGCTTTTTGCAAGGTGTTGTTTTCTTCAAAGCGGGTTACTTTAATCTGATCAATCACACGGTCTTTGGCAATGAGCTCACCACGGTCGTTGATCATAAACGGGCCTTTGTCCAAATTGAGTTGAATATCACCCAAGGCACCTTGCACACGTTTACCGTTCATTGTGGTGAGGAAGCCATCTTCAGCCACCATAAAGTTTCCAGCGCGGGTATAGTAGCTTTGGGCCTCACCTGTCTCAGGATTAACCTCACCATTGACGGTAAAAAAGCCATCGCCGGTTAAGGCCATGTCAAAAGTGTTACCGGTTTCATGCAAACCACCTTGTTCAAAGTGAATGCGGGTGTCATGTATTTTGCTACCACTGGTAATTGAACCAATCTCTTTGGCACCTTCGGGTGTCATACGGTTGATCATCATTTCAGGGAAACTTTCATGCACCACACTGTTGCGTTTAAAGCCAGTGGTGTTGATGTTGGCAATGTTGTTAGCCACGGTGTCGTTACTGGTTAAGGTCGACATCATGCCGGCGGCTGCGGTGTATAAACCACGGATCATAGTGCGGTACCTCTAGAACTTTGGTTAGCTTGGATCGTTGTTGCGGACTGGTTGCTGTATTGCTCGTAGAGCTTGACCACTTTATCGACATAGTGAGTGGTCTCTTTGTACGGGGGCACGCCACCGTATTTATCGACTGCACCAGGGCCCGCGTTATAGGCGGCAACCGCATTAGGAACGTTATCGTACTT
>CAYGPY010000224.1:0-4297 GCA_964351765.1 uncultured Vampirovibrionales bacterium | reverse complement strand
GGTTTTTGGGGGGAACCGGATTTTGTAAGTTTTTCTTATTTTTTTGGTTGTGTTTTTTGGTTGGAGGGGCTACGTTTAAGTTTTGGGTAGGGTCAAAACTATTTTTGACACCCAGCTCGGCAGCGGTTTGGGGCATCAGCTGCATTAACCCTTGTGCGCCAGCTTTACTAACGGCTTGCGGGTTAAAGTTTGACTCGGCCTGAACCACGGCTTTAATCAAATTAGCATCCACGCCCAAACGCGCTGATTGGCCTTCAATAAGAGATTTAATATTGTTTTTATCGATACCTGAGCCAGCTTGGCTACTTAAGATGTCTGCAAAGGCATTGGCCTGATTTGCAGGTGGGTTAGCTTGAGTGCCCACACCGGTGGTTGAGCGGTTTACTTGAAACCGACTTTGAATATCCGCGATGCGTTGCATTGTAAGTGCTAAATGATTCACATCCATTTACCTGTTTGCAGTCAGTGGTGAGCTTGGCAATCTGAACGGAAGTTCCGAACGGATTGAATCAGCATGCTGATGCAATAATTTCTCTCTACTTAATATGGTTTTCGCAAGTTTGGTTTTAATTGATTTAGGTTTGTTTCTATTCGCAAGGTGTTGGGTCAGTGGTGTTGGTTTCTCGTTTTAATCTGATGAACGATTGAATACGTTTTTGGACTAAATACCACTTCCTACTTATCAGAGTAGCCGGTCAGAGGGGTGTATTTCATCCACTGTTCGGTGGAGCCTGATGGGCGGGTGTTTTAAAGCGCTTTGTTTTGGGCACTGTTGCCACTCTAAATGAAGTGCTAATAGTGCTGAAACGCTCGTTTTGACTTGTTTGTAATCTCTTGTTATTGCTTATATGCCACGTTTAATGGTCATTACAAACTTAGCCAATCGGTCAGTCTTTTATGGTGCAATGGTTTCATAGGGCTCCACCCATCGGTGGAGAAAGGCTCTAAAACACATCGATGTGTTCAAAAAAACGGACACGCTTATTTCTGAAATCATCAACGTAACCCAGAGGATGGTAATCGTTTCGTCCATGTGATTGAGGTGATTTTTAGATTGATATAAGGCCGATATGATAAAGAGCTCACATCAAAGGACAATTTTAAATAGGGTTTTGGTTTTAACTGAACAGAACACCTTATACGCTGTTGTGGTATGAACTGTCACGATATGTTACATCTGTAGATGTTTAAGCGTGTTTTGCGTATTATAGTGCCTCTAAATGCACCTTTGAACTTTTGTTGGGATACAACTTTTGAGCCTTTTAGCCCGTTTAAATCACTCTTTAACTCGCTGGGATACCCGCGAGGAATTGGGCATGCAATTGCGCCAACGCTTAAAGGACAACGCAAATGTAAGCGGTGAAGCGGTTGCAGCCAAAATAACCCCACCTATTCGTCGTAAATTGGTACCCGCATTGGCTGTGGGTTTGGGCGGAAGCTTATTAATTAGTAACGCTCGTAAGGCGTTTAGCTCTGAAGATAAGAAGAAATCACTGATTCGCGACGTTCTTGTTGTGGGTGGCGCCATTGGGGGCTTGATAGCAGGTCTTCGCTTTAGCCAATCCTACACAGCCACACGCTTTATGGCCTTTATGTCTAAGGTGATGGGACGCGGTGAGATTCATTTTTCGCATATGAACTTGCCAAAACAAACCACCGATAAGCTTAAATCTGCTGGTATTATGGCTTCTCACGATCACCACCACCATGCTCACGATGGCGCGATGGCAAGCCTTGCCAATGTGAGTGACAAGGCAATTGATGCGATGGGTGGGCTCAAACAGCAAGCCGGTCGTTTGATCCAACTCTTTCAATCCTCCACACACGACCACGGTATTCCGGGCTTTGTAACGCTTGAATCGATTGCTGGGGGGAGTATTTTGGGTGGTGTGGGCGCTGGTATGGTGGCGGATTTTATTAATGGTGAAGACCTTAAGAAGACCGGTAGCAACAAAATTAAAGAAGGCTTGTTTCAGTTTGTAGGGAACATCACGTTCTGTACGGCCGCTATTTTGGCGATGACAACCGGTGGTAAAGCTCTTGCTAAGCTTCCGTTTAAAGGCCCTCAACTGCGTGAAGCCGCCGAAGCCACGGGCAGCCGTTTAAAAACCACGGTGCTTAACGCCACAGCTAAAGTAACTGAAGGCGGTCAGAAACTGGCCGAAGTTTCGACAACACGCAAGCTTAATAAACTCGCTAAAAAAGAAGATTTAAACTTAGGCCGTGTGCCTCGTGTTGTGACCGAATTGGTTGAAAGTGCGCATCTTGAAGCCAAGGCACAAAACCTAACGGGTGAAGCCAAACAAGCCTTTATTAAAGACCATGTGATGCACCGCGTGGATGACAGCTTGGGCAATGATGCCGTGATGGCGGTACTCGAAAATATTGACGAGGCCATTGCCACCGAAGCCCCCAAACAGGTTGAGGCGGCCGCCAAAAAAGCTGTGGATAAATTGATTCGCTCCGATTTAAAGACCGTGCTGAACGCCGGAACCGATCAATCCAAGGCCGTTGTGACGGAGTTGAGCAAGAAACGCACCGAGAACATTGGTGAGCTAATGGGTGTGGTGATTGGCTTGGTAACCGGTGTGTTGGGTGGTGCGTGGACGAGTAATCAAGTGAACGAGTTCTTAACCAAAAAAATGGGTTTGGCTGAAGGCCACACTACAGTAAGCTTGTTCTCAACGCCATCAGCAGGTTGGGGTAATGAAAAACTGGGTGATAGAGGCCTCCACTGGTGGGATGGGCTGCTTCACGTGGATGATTGGCCCAGTGCCTTATACATGGCCGGTGTGCAGTCTTTAGAATCAGTCATTTGGGTGCTTTATACCATCTCAGGCTATCTGGCCGGCACAGCAGGCACCGACTACAGCGCCCCACCTTTAGAGCGCAAACCAGTAGATATGAGTCTATTCCAAAAAAGCCCGCCACTTCAGCGTCGGTATAGAGGGCCTCAGTAAAAGTGAGTTTGATACGTCTAGGGCTTACCAGCTTAACCAAGACGGATCGGCAGCGGGGTCAGGGTTTTGTGCATTTGAGCCCGAGCAGACTGCATTGCCAGTAAGACTACCCGTTGTTCGGCCTCCAGCGGTGGTAATACGTCCGTTTGCATAAAGTGAAATGCTGAGCCCTTTGGTTGTTGAGGATGTACCTGTATCACCAGTAACACGACCATCGGGGTCGAAATAAAAATTGATGATATTTAGAGAGGAGGTACCGTAAAAGCAACCACTACTATAACGTAAGGCAGCACCACCATGGAGCATCAGACACCCACTGAGAGGAGTTACGGCACAGCTGGTTGTACCAGAGACATTTTGAACATGATCCAGTTCAGTAGAGGTATCAACCCGAACATAGTTCATATAAGGGGTTAAGTCAGCACTGGTAGTGGCACTGGTTACCGTGTTGTTTAGAGAATAGGCCGCATAGGCACCTGAAATAGTGCCTATCGCTTCTTTAGCAAGGCTGTTGTAGGTGCTTTGAGATTGTGCACTGAGCACCTTGGGGATGGTAAACGTAGCAATAACACCCAAAATAGCCAAGGCAGAAAGAAGCTCTGCCAAGGTAAAACCCAATGTATTTTTGCTCATCATTCGGTACATAGTTCTATTATCGGCAAGGGGGGGGTAAAACTTTAATGACGTTAATTACCAAACCAGCCATGTTGGATCGGCCGTTGTGGAGGGCTGAGAGGTTGCTGTACTGGACACCGTATTGGGTTCAATGGTTCCTCTAGTGCGTACTCTTCCGTTGTAATACACGAAGATTTGCAAAGACTTGCTGGCCCCTGTCGTTGAGCCTGAGTACTCCCCATCAGGATCAAACCAAAAGCGTAAGGCTCTTAAGCCATCGGTGCCACCAAAACTTTCATTGGCAGCACGAATGGCACCGCCATTGGCAAGAAAGTAACAAGGCGTTGTGGCTGCACAATCAATAGACGAGAACCCGTTATATTGATCAAGGTTGCCTGTTGTGGTGGTTTTTATATAGTTTAAAGAATTAAGTATGTCAATGCCGGTGGTTGTTGAGGATAAGGTACCATTGAGCTGTGCCACCAGATGCATTTGAGACAATGAGGCCATGGCCTCTTTACCCATAGCATTAGATTGACCGTTTTGAGAGGAGGTGAGCACCTTGGGAATGGTGAAGGTGGCAATGACACCCAAAATAGCCAAGGCAGAAAGAAGTTCTGCCAAGGTAAAACCTAATGTGTTTTTGCTCATCATTCGGTACATAATTTTATTATCGGCAAGGGGGGGGTAAAACTTTAATGATGTTAATTACCAGCTGAACC
>CAYGPY010000223.1:0-5162 GCA_964351765.1 uncultured Vampirovibrionales bacterium | reverse complement strand
CCGTCATTTTATCCAACTGCTTGCTCGTCGTCCCACTACTCACCAAACCATGGAAACCCGATATCGCCCCACAGGCAATGGTGACAAAAATAATAGGAAACAACGGCGGTGCGCCCTGTGTCTGCGTATTGATCATCGGTGCCTGCATATCAGGATGCAAGACAAACAAGCCCACAATCAATAGCGTTAGCCCCACCACCAACTGGTGCGAGTTAATGTAATCGCGCGGTTGAAGCAACAACCACACCGGCAACACACTGGCAATGGCCGCATAAATCAGCAAGAAAATCGCCCACAGGGTGACCGGTGATAAACCAAAGAAGGCCGGCATCGTAATCGGAAAAGCCATCCCAACCGGAATCGCCGCATACAGCAAAACAAGCGCAATAATCGAAGGAATGAGAATATCCACACCCTTACGGTGCAACACATAACCAATGGCCAGAGCAATCACAATCTGGATATTCACCGGAAAAACCGAAGCGGGATAACTATCAAACAGCACGCCAATGGCAATACCAAACACAGCCAGCACAATCCAAATTAAAAAGTAGATGATCATCTGAAACATCAAGCGCACACGCGGATTAATGAAATTCCCTGTGATATGAGCCATCGTCCGGCCTTGATATGGAGAAGAAAGCGTGAGTGCGCCAAAATCATGCACGGCGCCAATAAAAATGGTGCCAAAGATAATCCAGAGCATGGCAGGCAACCAGCCCCAAAAAATAGCCACGGCAGGGCCAATAATGGGTGCCGCACCAGCGATACTGGCATAATGATGCCCCCATAACACAGGTTTTTTGGTGGGCACGTAGTCCACACCATCTTGAAGATGTGGGTTGTGCGCTGGGGTGATTTCGTCATCACTAAGGCCAAACACATTTTTTGCAATGATTTTTGACCACCAGCCGTAGCCCGCAAGCGTAAAACACGCCATGGCAATCAGAACCAATACCACTGAATTCATATCGTTTGCCTTCTTCGTTAATCTGCCTAGTGGCAACCCTATACGCTCTCAGACTATAACAAACGCACGATGCTGAAAAGTGAATCCAAAGAGCCTTTTACCTCTGTCTGTCAAGTCATATCCACTAAACGATTGTGATCCGACGGCTAATAGGCAATACCGGCTCCATTTGAGATGATTATATAAGTTTCACGCTCTTACGTTGAGTGGTTTCACACACTTGTTATTAACTAAATAAATTATGGGGACGGGATGAATGATCTTTACGTCGTTATTGCAGGATATGGACAAATCAGTACGCGAGTTTGGCTCGTATCTAAACACACAAGCTTTAGAAGTAATTACGCTTACCGAGCACCTTCTATTTGGGGATATCAAACGTACCCCAGTAAAAGTAAAAGTGCGTATCAACAACCCCATGAATAAATGGCTTGTGATTGCCTTTGTAGCATTCTCCCTATCGATTGCCTCCTCAGTAGCACCTGCCATGGCATGTATGCTGGACATAGGAATGACCGAAGCCCATCACAATGTAAGTTGTATTAACGACGGTTTAGAGTGTCGTGTATCTCTACCTAGTAAGCCTAAGTTTAAAAAAGTAGCTTTAATTAACAAGAAGACTATAGCGAATCGCATTAAATCAGATATAATTAAAAAATAAACAATTATCTGAGGAAATCGTTTTGACTAGCCATCAAATCACTGTACATTACACCCTGCCTTTGTTGAAAAAAGCATCCTTAAAGTACTTAATAAAGGCTACTGATAAAAAGCTGTTTATTTTATGCGGTGTTGGGGCTTTTCTCCAGCTTTGTTCAATAATCCTTTCCAAGGCAAACAACCCTAACTTACCAGAAGATATCCTTACACTACTAGCGCTTATAATAAGCCCTTTTGCTTTAATAGGAATAGTCTATTTGAAACAAGTACCACTCCTTAAAAAGCAATTTACATCTTTGAATAATCAACCTGTCCACTTTAACTTGAGTGAAAAAAATATAGTCATAAAGAAGCCAAACGTTGAATCAATAGAAGAATGGACTACTTTTAAACAATTAATGTGTTTTAAAGAATTTTGGTTATTAGTAAACAATCAAGATAAGTTTTACACTCTTCCTGTTGAGCAACTCTCCCCCGAGCTTAAAGATCTTATTAAATTGAAGATGGGTGACCGAGTTAAAGCCTAAGGTTAAGGGCTTTATCCAAACATTAAGATCCGTATGCAAATTGGGGTTTTCCATCGATTTTTTATGTGGTTTCGTGTAATGTAGATCTAGTCTATTATTCATTACTGAATGTAAGTGTTTAAACCTTACCTGTCATTTCTAATAATGTCTCACTTACATAGTTAACCATTAGGGTTTTTGATTGTGATTTCTAAATTTTATGCAGCCGACCATCCCATTCACCAACAGAAGTTTATGCCAATGGTTACGGCCGTTATTATCGGCATACACCTTCTTGCTTTAGGTGCTTTCTACTTCTTTAGTTGGCAAGGTATTCTATGCTGGTTTGTGATGCACCAGCTAACCGGTATTGGCATTACTATGAGCTACCACCGTCAGCTCACCCATAAATCCTTTGAAAGCCCTCAATGGGTTAAGTACCTATTCGCCTTCCTTGGCACACTCACCTTAGAGGGTGGCCCGATTAGCTGGGTGGCAACACACCGCTTGCATCATGCACGCTCGGATCACGAAGAAGATTTCCACTCACCACGCCATGGCATTATGTGGTCACACGTTATCTGGAACTTCTACACGCACGAAGACCTTCAAAAAGAAGAAACCTTCAAGCGTTATGCGCAAGACTTATACCAAGACCCTGGTATGGTCTTCTTAGAAAAATACTTTGTTGTGATTAACGTTGCCGTTGCCGCTCTGATTAGCGGTATTGGTTACGCAGTGGGTGGCCCTAAAATGGCGTTGTCTTTCCTCTTCTGGGGCGGCTTCTTCCGTATTATGACCACATGGCACATCACTTGGTTGGTGAACTCCGCTACGCACGTATGGGGCTACCAAACCTACGAATCAAATGACACGAGTCGTAATAATGTGTTTGTTGCATTCTTGGCTCACGGTGAAGGCTGGCACAATAATCACCACGCCGATCAACGTGCAGCGCGTAATGGCCACGCTTGGTACGAGATCGATATTACCTACTACACCATTAAAACGCTTGAGCTCTTAGGCTTGGCATACAATGTGGTGCCTGTGTCCAGCAAGCTTAAGCTTAAAGATAAGTCCGAGCCTGTTCGCTTACCAACGCCTCGTGCTGTTTTAAGCTCCTAAGCTGATTCGTTGACGTTTTGATGACGACAACTGCTTCATCATCCCGATTTGGTTTCCTTGGTCCTGAAGGGTCAAATACCCACTTGGCCTTATTGGCCTATCTTGAGTATGCGTCTTATTCAGGCAGCGATCATGTGTCTTATGCGACCATCAGTAAGCTCTTATCTGCTCTTAAAGCGAGTGAAGCCCCTTATGGTATTTTGCCCATTGAAAACGCTTTAGAGGGCAGTGTGGTGGATGTGCTTGAAGGATTGATGACACCCCCAGTAAGCTTACCTATTCATGCTGATTTTATGATCCCCATTCAGCATCTTTTGATTGGCTGCTCGGATACCCTCGACACCGATGCCATCCATACCATTACAACGCACCCTCAAGCCTATCGACAATGTCGCTTTCATATTGAGAAGCTCTTTGGCGATAGCGTTCAGATCCAGTTAGCCACCTCCACCTCTGAGGCAGTGAGTAATGTCTATACCCAACAAGACAAAGGGCTCGTTGCCATTGGCACGCCATTAGCTGCCAAGCGATTCGCTTCAAAAGGCTTATCGATTCTTCACCCTGCCATGGCCGATCACGAGAATAACGTCACTCGATTCTTAGTCATTAAGCAGGCCACGCAGGACGATAAACCTCCAATGAACTCTGATTCAGCACTCAAAACATCGATGGCCGTTCAACTTAAAGACAGACCGGGCGTGCTGGCTGATATGCTGTTGGTATTTAAAGCCTATGGGATTAACCTGACCCGAATCGAATCTCGCCCGTCTCGCAAACACATGGGTGATTACATCTTCTACCTTGATGCCGAAGGCGATGTACAAGCCAATAACAAAGTCATGATGTTTCTTGAGGCCGAAAGCCATGAATGCACCATGATTGGACCCTACCAAAGCTTAGGCTTATTACCTGTGCCTGATATTGATTAGTCGTCTTAGAATGGTTATTTAAAGCTTGTTTTAACCTAACGCATCAACAGCAATTTGCCTCATCGCTGAGCGTACCAATTCATGCTCGCCCACAGGCGGAAGTACGGTCACATCAATAGTAGGGTAAGTTACTTGAGCTTCTTTGACTTGCGCCGGAATATCTTTACTCACATGTGCCCCAGCAGACATAAACAACGGCAACACGGCAAAACGATTGACACCTTCTTTTTCGTGCGTCTGCTTTAAAATATCCAGAAGCTTCGGATCGGCCATTTCCATATAGGCCACCGACACACCCGCATAATTCTCTTTACTCTGGCAGCATTCTTTGACTTCCTCTACCAAGCTCTCAAACGGTTCGCGCCAGCGTGGATCACGACTGCCATGGCAAAACAAAATGAGATGCTGTTTCACGTTATTTTCAAGCTCAACAGCTGATGGGACTTGGGTATCTTCAACAATGGTCATTGAGAGGCTCCTTTTTCAAGATTTGTTTACGTATTAAGTCCATCATGACCGAAACCCTTACAATAATAAATAAGACAAGTAGCTAAATACATCGATAAACGATTAGAAACAGACGCTTTTAATTGTTACATTAAGTGCTATAGTAGGGCTATCAAACTCTGGTTTTGCCACTAGTACAAGACAAAAGTACAGGACAAACGCATTATGAGCACACTGAAAAACACTTCGCCTTTGGTTGGCCTTATTATGGGCAGTCAATCCGACTGGGAAACAATGAAACACTGTGCCGAATTACTGGATCAATTAGGTATTCCGTTTGAAGCACAAGTGGTTTCAGCACACCGTACCCCTGCGTGGATGACAGAGTACGCCGAAAGCGCTAAAGATAAAGGGTTAAAAGCCATTATTGCCGGTGCCGGTGGAGCGGCGCACTTACCAGGGATGGTTGCCGCTCAAACAGTGTTGCCTGTTATTGGTGTTCCGGTACAAAGCAAGGCTTTAAAT
>CAYGPY010000222.1:0-5163 GCA_964351765.1 uncultured Vampirovibrionales bacterium | reverse complement strand
AAGAAGTGATGATTTACGTCCCGACTTATTTTTTATTTAGTTTTTGTTTGTATTTAGTTTTTGCTCTGTTCGGGAAAACCAGAAACAAGGTGCAGGTCGCGTTGTGGGAATGGGATGGAGATGCCTTCTTCGTCAAAGCGCATTTTAATGGCTTCGGTTAAACCAAAGTAAACGTCCCAGTAGTCGGCGTTTTTAACCCACGGGCGCACCACCAAATTAACCGAGTTATCGGCCATCTCGGACACGGCAATGTTGGTTGCAGGTGTTTTTAGTACGCGCTTGTCTTTGGAGACGACGTCTTCTAATACGGTTTTTACTTTTCTGAGATCATCGCCATAGCTAACACCTACGGTAAGATCCACACGGCGATTTGGTTTGGCCGAGTAGTTGATGATGTTGCTGGTAGTGATGGAACCGTTAGGGATGATGACTTGTCTGTTATCAAGGGTGACCATACTGGTGGTGAAGATGGAGATGTCTTCAATCACGCCCAGTTGGCCAGCGGCTTCAACCAAGTCGGTAATTTTGAACGGACGAAACATGATGATGAGCACGCCTGAGGCAAAGTTGGAGAGTGAACCCTGAAGAGCCAAGCCAATGGCCAAGCCTGCGGCGGCTAACACAGCAGCCAGTGAGGTGGTGTTAATACCGAGTTGACTCATGGCAGCAATCACGATAAAGGTCATGGCAAGGGCATAGAGAATGTTACCGGCAAAGGCAACAAGGGTTTCTTCTACTTTGGATTTACGCATTACTTTTTGGGCCACGCCAATCAGCATACCGGCAATCCATTTACCAAAAATAAAGATGGCAACGGCAGAAAGCACCTTGAGGCCATAAATAGTGGCAAGCTCAATAAGGGTTTCGGTACTGAGATCAAATTTACTAGGGTCAAAATTCATAAGAGGGCTCTTCCTTTTAGGGTTATAGGGAGGGGGGAATAAAGTGATACGTGATTGTACCTGGAAAATGATAGAGATTTTATGACGAAATTTTTAGTCGTTAGAATATGAGTTGTTTAGTATCAGTTTTCTTGTGTATTGTGATGTGAAATCCTGTAATTCAGAAATATCATTTTCTGATTCATAGTTAGCATTTATATAAACGAAAAGAATTTTATTTTTCAGTAAAAGCAAGCTAATTGTATTGATACGATTAAAAGGTACTACGGCTCCCTCACTTTTAAAAGCCCCACGTACATACTGCATGCCTGACCAGACATCAGGTAAATCAACAAAAGAGCCAAGGTAAGTTATCTTAGGCATATTAATAGTAATGCCTGTGTCATAATTGTTTGAGATTTTTTCTTCTAAGGCATTTATTTTTTCTTCAAAGAGAGAACTAGTGGGTACATTTTTTATAAGCGAATGATAGTTCTTGCTCATGTAGTGCTTTATTTGTTGGAAGTCTTTCGTATTAGCATTGACTCTCTTTAATTCACTACTAATATTGATGGTAATATCTTCATCCCAATCCTCATCGATATTCACTTTGTTGAAAACAGCTAAAAGCTCGGTTACAGAACGTTCTTTGAATAAACTGAACTGTTCTGGATCCGATGCAGGAGTAACTCTCGTGTAACCCACAGGCGTCACTATTTGAATGTTTGTATCTTCTACCTGAATAGATTCAGCTTGAACGCTATTAATAAGAAGCAATAAAAGGCTAATAAATAGAAAAAGCTTTTTAAATGAATTTTGTATAGTCATAAAGAAAACCACTATAGTAGAAAAATGGCGGGGTGGACGGGTCTCGAACCCGCGACCTCATGCGTGACAGGCATGTACTCTAACCAACTGAGCTACCACCCCATTTAGAAATCCATCTTTCAATGAATCATCTTGTGATAATTCGTTAGAGATAACTTTATAACACAATCCCGCTTTTGGGTACAAGGGGATGTGTCATATTGGGTCTGCAATCGCGTTACTCGTTTCTTAATCACCACCCAGATATGACCTTAAAGCCTCTCTATGCTTGAATATCCAGATTTCTGCCGGCTGCAGTCGGTGGTAACATCGCACGCATCAACAAAATGTCAGTCCCTACGGTGTAGCCTTTGGCCTCTTGGGCCTTAATCCAGCCCAGAAACTTGTCATAGTCTAGAATTGTATCCACCGGTACATCCATCGATCCCACAATGCTGTGCTGCTCACTGGGCTCACGATACTTGTCACTTGGAGTCCCTGTGGCGTTCGCCAAGGCCATTCCCTTCATCTCGGTCGTCATCCCTGGTGAGGTCGCAAAAAACTGATTGTTAATAATACGCGTTTGCCCCTTAACCGAATAGCCGGTCTCTTCTTTCAGTTCACGCACTGCGGCAAGGCCAGCGCTTTCATTTGGGTCGTTATCGCCCCACATCCCTGCTGGCATCTGAACAATCGGACGCCCGCCCATAATAGGGGATTTCTGAATAATAACGTGGATAAACTCATTGCCTTGGGCGTCTTTAATCACCGGAATCACATGAATCGCCGCGTTGGCATTTTGGCGATGAGCAAAAAACCAGCTGTGCATGCCTGAAGGATCAGGTGTGGTGTAGAGCTTTAAGAACTTAGAGCCCCCTTCAACCGGTGTGGCGTAGGTGCCAACGGATTGGTTGTTAGGCAACCAAGATTGCGGTAATGGTTGATTGCCTTGGCCAAATCTAGGCACAGGCCCCATGGTTCCAACTGTCATCATGTATCCCTTCAATATCATTAAATAAAGTAAACCCTAATGGCTTATTGAGGAATTACTTTACCAAAAAAAAGAGCCGCCCGAAAGCGGCAACGATAAGAGGGGGGATGTTATACCTATTATATGATTGTTTTTATAATTTAGGGAATATTACTACTGTCTGGAGTAGTAAAGAAATGCAGGTTCGAAATCGAGCTTTCCCATGTACAGCATGGGTTTGCTCGAAATTGAGAAATTTCATAAAACTTTTCAAGAAAGCACCCAAAAAGTAAAAAACACCCCAGATTTAAGTGCTTTAATCGTCGTTTAATACCCCGTATAGCGATTAATCCGACCGGTGCGCTGGGTGCTGGGTCGTCGGATGGTGTTGGGACTGCCCCAATAATGCACCACGCCGTAGCGCAGGCAGTCCATCACGTCCTCGTAAGGATGCTCTTCAATGGGTAGGACATCTCCGCTGGCTTGTTGGCCTTTGCGTTGCGTGGGGTAGCGATAACCGCCCTCAAAGGCATCGATCAACAGCTGACAACTTGGATCGATCAGAAGCGCCGGTTCGTTTGAATCGTCTTCAAGAGGTTTTAGTAAATAGCGAATGAGTTGCAAGCCGTCTAAAATTCGACTGCGTCCATAAAACGGATACACGCCTAGCTTGTTGAGAATTTCAATGCTGGTTAAGGTGCTTTTATCGCTGCGTTGTGCGCCTGCTGGATCACAGATGTCTTCGATGGCTTTGGCTTCAATCGCATCTGAAAAATGCGTCTTTGTTTCTTCTAGCACGCGATTAGCAAAGGTATCGATTTGCTCTTGAAAGCCCACCACTTCTTTTAGAACCTGAAGCCGTCCGTTGTCGTCTTTTTGCAAAAACAAACAGGCGGGGCAATGATACCCAAAATCCCAGCTTCGCACGATGCGTTTGCCTTCCATGGGTTTGAGAGGCACCTGATGCGTTTTACCAAATTCAGGAAATACCAAACTTTTGATCGAGAGCGTGTAGTTAATGTCCAACTCGCGTGCAATTTCATCATCGGTCATCCGCTTTATTTGCGCCCTGTACCACGCGTCGTCTTTTTCGGGATGCGCTTGCCAGTGGGTTCGTAGCACGGTGATGTCACTATGGAATCGAAGTCGTGCAAAGGTATTTTGCTTGCCGTAAGGTGTGCCCACTACCATACGACATGGCGTGGATTGCCCTGAGGAAGCAAAGGCCGCTTCGGCATTCATCCAAAACGGAAACTCATCAAAGAGAATCGCCAAGTAACGTCCACCACGAGCAAAGTTATCATTACTGCTTTCACCTGTTATCACGTTTCCTTGCTCAGGATTCATGAGCTTAAATTCATGATCGTGATGCCGAGGTGTGTAACCCTTGGGTCGCATCCACGTGGGGAGACGATAGAGGTTGTAGCGTATTTTTTGAAACAGTGTACTAGGGTCTCCTTTCTTATCTACATAATCGGACTTGCGTGAGCCTAAGTGAAAATTTGCACCGGATTTAAACAGCCACAAGTACTGAAACAACAACACGATGAGCCAGCTGACTCCCATGTCCCTGCTTTTTTCAAGTAAGACATCTTCGCCGTTTTCAATTTGCTTTAGTAGTTGCAATAGCAGTTTTTCTTGATACGGGTACAACACAAACGGCAGATGCGGCGATTTTTTTCGAGGATCAAAGGTCCACGCAAAATTGTTAAACCAAAACACCACATCACGTCGGCACCGCTCCATAAGGAGCGTCTGCAACTCTGGATTGGCATGCGCCTTTCGATAGAGTTGCAGACGATGTTGTAGATGTTGGTTTGGTTGCGTTGTCATGATTCTTCTATTGTGTCCATTAAATTATGTTCTAGACGTTTTTCTTAGCCGATGGCATACGATCGAAAATACCAAATCCAATTTGGCTACCGAGTTTTATAGAGGATAAAGCGAAATTTCGATTACTTTGTTTTCTATTAAACCAGTCATTTAAATAAGCCCGGTCTAAATTGGATTGCGCAATCGCAACCCTTGTGGCGCGCTGGCGTTCACTACCAAGAACTTGGCCGCCTTGAGCGGACAAGCCCATCGCCTGATTGTTGATATCAGCCAATACATTTTGAAAAGCACCAAAACGTTGCAGGCGACTATTCTCGTCATCGCGGTATAAGTCTTCACCATAAAGCGCCGAGTTTAAACGCGCCGAATCCAAGCGTTCCTGACGGTCACGCTCAGCACGAGCCAAGACATCAGCACCAAAGGTCGAGTTTAGACTGCCACCAAAACGATCGGCTAATTCGGATTTGAGTTTCTTGCCAAAATCATCGGCTTCACGATCAATGCCTTTGGCTTGAATGGTGTAAAAATCAGTGGCACGATCACGGATGTTTTTAATGCGTTCACTATTGGGTGCTAACAATTCATCACCCAAGGTGTTTAAACCCGCTTGGCTTCGGTTTACTAAGCCCTGTGTGCTTGCGCTTAGTTTGGATGTGAACACTTGTTCTCCAC
>CAYGPY010000221.1:0-5166 GCA_964351765.1 uncultured Vampirovibrionales bacterium | reverse complement strand
AACGCTTGCACCCTACGTATTACCGCGGCTGCTGGCACGTAGTTAGCCGGTGCTTCCTCTGCAGGTACAGTCAAATTTCTTCCCTGCAAACAGATGTTTACACCCCTAGGGGCTTCATCCATCACATGGTGTTGCTGCGTCAGGCTTTCGCCCATTGCGCAATATTCCCTACTGCTGCCTCCCGTAGGAGTGTGGACCGTTCTCAGTTCCACTCTGGCTGATCATCCTCTCAGACCAGCTACTGATCATTGCCTTGGTGAGCAGTTACCTCACCAACAAGCTAATCAGACGCAGGCCAATCCTTTACCACCGGAGTTTTAATGGCAGATATTTCAATCTGACACTTATGCGGTATTAGCACCAGTTTCCCGGTGTTGTCCCCCAGTAAAGGGCATGTTACCTACGTGTTACTCAGCCGTCCGCCGCTTATGTACCCCGAAGGGCCTTATCGCTCGACTTGCATGTATTAAGCACACCACCAGCGTTCGTCCTGAGCCAGGATCAAACTCTCCATTACAAAAACCGTTTGTTTGATGGCATTTGAGAAAACACCATCATTCAATACTGTTACTAAAAGTCTTACATATTGCAGAAAGACCTAGGTAAGGTTTGTTTGGCTGACTCCGCCGATTTATTTGTTTGAAAATTAACGAAGTCTTGATATTTCTTATTCAGAATATCAATAAAGTTCCGTCTATTCAGTTTTCAAGGTACAGGTTATAAACAGAGTGTCTCTTTCGAGCAAACTATTTTTTTAAAACTCGTTTCTCATTTGTCAGTCTTATCGAAAAGGGGGGAAATCAAACACGTCTTGCAAGGGGAGTTGGTTTCTTCTTTTTTAATCTAGACACGGTATAAGTTTTAAAGGAATAGTTAGACTTAAAACTAGTGAATTAAATTCATCTCGTTTAAGTGAGGAGAATTATAATAGACCGAGCATAATGTAAAAGCAACACTTGATTTAATTTCTGCTTTACGTTTCGTCACGATCGTCGATATCGCCCTGAAATCGGTACCAGCCACATTGGTTTATTACCGTTTCAACGTTGTTGATAAAGCGTTAGTTCGAAGAACTAAAAACGTTATCTAGCGAGTCGAGTTATTAATAATATCGAAAACAAACAAAAACACAAGCGTTTTTTTAAATTTTTTTTCAACCTTTTTAAAAACCTGTACAAAAGCCTATAGATAGTGATAAAACACCAAAAACTAAGCGCTTTATCTTTCGACATATTATAGTGTATTCAGAATTAATCCGTTTGAAAGTTAAAGGCTTCTCTTACTTACATCTAAGGCAAGCCGGTCATGAATAGATTATTGTATTCATACGTTGTTTTCAATAAAATCAAAAAGTGACAACGTTTTGACTATTACGTTAAGAGGGATACATTAATGCAAATCGTACAGAATACATCTATGAATCTAAGCGCTGCTAAATTTGGCGAGGTTCGTAAAGCAAAAGCTAACGAAAAACCTGATTCAATTGAAAAGGCCTTTACCCATAATGGCCAAGTCTATATTGCTAACAATGCAGGTCCAGTGCCTCACAAGCATATGCTAGAAGAGCTTGAGAAAATAACTCATCAGCCTGGTACTATGTCTGGATTTACACCCATTTTAAATGCAGCGACCAATACGCTTGAGCTTGTTTTCTTGCAAACGAAAGACGTTCTTAAAATGACGTACAAAAAACTCGAAACACTTCAATCTGAATGGGCACAAGAGATTGAATCCGCTGAGAGTACTAACGCCTTTAAATAAACGTCCGTATTAATTTTTATTTATTTACCCGGCCTGAAGTTGAAAAACGGTGGCGAAGAGCTTGATTTGCTTGATCATGGCAAAGAGGCCGTTACTACGTTGCATGCTGATGTGTTTACTCATTTCGATGCGCTCTAAAAAGTCAGGATCGGTGGCCAAGATAGTAGCCGGTGTTTGATTGTTATAGAGCCTTAGCATCAACGCTACAAGCCCCTGTACAATCATGGCATCACTATCAGCCTTTAAGGCAACACGGCCGTCCTGGGTCAAGGTGGCGGTCATCCACACTTGAGACTGACAGCCCTTTACCAAGTTGGTTTCAACACGCGCCTCTTCAGGAAAATCAGGGAGTTGCTTACCCAGTTTGATGATATGGCTATAGCGACCATCCCACTCTGGATAGGCTTCAAACTCAGCCACAATGGCATTTTGAATTTCCTCTGGGGATTGCGGTGTGGTCACTTCTTTATCGGCTTCTAACGTCATCATGGGTGGGGCTCCGGATAGTACACTTACATTTTTATGAGTTAACTACAAATCTCAATGACCTTATATAAGGCTTTCACGAGGCGGTCGATTTCTTCTTTGGTGTTGTAGAAAGCAAAGGACGCACGTGCGGTACCGGTTACGCCAAAGCGCTTCATCACGGGTTGCGTGCAATGATGACCGGTTCGAATAACGATGGCCTCGTGATCGATGAGCGTGCCGATGTCACTTGCGTGGGCACAGTCCATTACAAAAGCCACTAGACTCGCCTTTTCTTTGGCCGTGCCGATGATGGTTAAGCCAGGCACTTTAGAGAGCTCTTGCGTGGCGTACTCTAACAGCTCGTGCTCGTAGCCAGCAATGGCATCCAAGCCAATGGTGTTTAAGTAATCAATGGCCACACCCAAACCCACTACTTGGGCAATGGCAGGCGTACCGGCCTCAAAACGGTGTGGCGGTGCATTGAATGTGGTTTTTTCAAACGTCACGGTTTCAATCATATCGCCACCGGTTTGATACGGGGGCATTGATTCTAATAAATCGTACTTGCCATACAACACGCCAATCCCAGAAGGTGCATAAATTTTATGACCACTAAAGCAATAAAAATCACAATCCAAATCACGCACGTCTACCTGCATATGAGGCGCTGATTGCGCACCATCCACAAGTATTACCGCACCCACATCGTGAGCTTTACGCGCCATCTCTTTAACCGGATTAATAGTGCCCAGTGAGTTTGATACATAGTTCACCGCAACCACTTTGGTGTTTTTGTTTAGTAATTTTTCGTATTCTTCTTGAATTAATTCACCGGCATCATTGCACGGAATGACTTTTAAGGTCGCGCCTTTTTCTTCGCACAGCATCTGCCACGGCACAATGTTGGCGTGATGTTCAATGGCCGAGATAATGACTTCATCGCCCACACCCACAAACTTTTTGCCGTAGGTAGCCGCCACCAAGTTAATGGCTTCGGTCGTACCACGCGTAAAAATAATTTCGTTACTGGTAGCGCCAATAAACTCGGCTACCTTCTCACGGGTTTGGGTAAACAGGCGTGTGGATTCTTCACTTAGCTGATACACCCCACGACGCACCGTGCCGTAGTCTTCGCTATAAAATTTTGATACCGCATCAATCACTTGCTTTGGTTTTTGCGTGGTGGCCCCATTATCCAAATAGATGAGTGGCTTGCCATACACCTGCTTAGACAGCACAGGGAAATCGGCACGAATGCGCTCGACTTGCTGTGGGGTTAATGATTTTAGTTCGGTTGTCATCACGGTGCTACTCATTTTTATTTTATCTCGTTTCTACAAAGCGCTGATACTGAAGTCTTGAGTGAATTATTTAGTCATGCGTTACTTCGCACGTGTCGCAGGTCACGTCGCACAACAACGGGTTGCTAGATTGATTCAAGTTCGATAACAACCACTGATCCAAATAGGTTTCAATCGCGGTGTTACCCACTTTTGAAATAACATCTTCGGCAAAGCCATAGGTCAAAAGGCATTCAGCCAACTCGGCATCAATCCCACGGCTAGCCATATAAAATAATTCATCTTCTTCAAGCTGGCCCACGGTCGCACCGTGCGCACATTTCACATCATCGGCATCAATCTGTAATTGCGGACGTGTAAATACTTTTGCATCATCAGAGAGCATCAAGGTTTTACTTAACTGATGCGAATCGGTGCCGTTGGCGTCACGCTCAACCACAACCGTACCGTTAAATTCAGCCTTGCTGCGACCATCAACAATGTTTTTGTACAACTGAGTACTGTGGCAATTGCCCACGTTGTGGTGCATCCAAACATTGTTATAGGCTTCGGCAGTATCATTTAAAACAGCCAAACCATTCAGGTGGGTTTCCGCTTCTTCACCGTCCAGCACGCATTGAATAGCGTGACGCGAGACGTTGGTTCCCAGACCAAAGGTGTTCAACTGCAAATTACTTTTTTCGGCTTGTGTGGTTATCGTTTGTTGAACGTGCACCACAGGAGCATCTTCATTCTGAACGGAAACCAGATTCAACGTTGCCGAGGCAGCCAAGCTCACTTCATTAAGAACTGAGGTTAAAGAGACCGCTCTATCAGTCACATTAGGTAGTGTGATTGATTGCATCACCACCGTCACGTTATCGCTTTGAGCACCAACGGCAATGACATTGCGTACATAGCTTGCCGTGTTTTGTTGCGCACCAGTGTTTAGAAACACCGCTTGAACGGCAATGGTGTCAGTGCTATTTTCAGGCACATCCACAAACAAGCCGTTTCCAAACAAAGTGGCGTTCAAAGCCATCAAGCCGTCATAAGCAACGCCATTTTTAAGTTGGCTTGCACGCTCTACGTTGTGGCTTAACAGCGTCATCACACGTTCAGAATGGGTTGTTAATGCCGTTTCCAAATCACTAACGACAGTCCCTGTTGGCATCGCATCAAGGGTTGATAAATCAGAAGCATACACGCCATCCACAAAAACCATAAAGGCATTGTGTTTTGCCGTCATTGCAATACGATAAGGTGCTACAGCATCGGCTTGAATCGATGTGACCTCGGCGTTATTAAAACGAGACAGAGGGTGACCAAGCAACGACGCTAAGTTTTGATATTTCCAGTTTTCATTACGTCGTGTTGGAAAACCTAATGTCTGCAAGCGTTCAAACGCCCGTTCACGCAAAGCAATTACATCAGCCTGCAAGCCAGAGGCATTATCTCGCAACTGCACTAAATCAGCTTCAGTCGATTGCATTAACGCCGAAGACGGTGCAATGGATGCTACCTTGTCGTTTACTGATTGAGGGTTCTTTTGCTTATCAGGATTACGCAATGTTGTCCCCACCATAATGTTCTATTAACTCCAAAATTAAATTTTTATTTATCGAATTAAATTAAAAATATTACACTAAAAACAAAA
>CAYGPY010000220.1:0-5179 GCA_964351765.1 uncultured Vampirovibrionales bacterium | reverse complement strand
CCTATTATTCCTATTGTTCAAGAAGCACTCGCGCAATCGGCAATCGATATGAACGCCACACCCCCTGATGTGCAACTGTATCAACGTGACGCTGTTGCGTATCGTCCACCAGAACTTCCTGCTGAAACAGAAACAATGCAAGAGAGCGAAAATGATTCGGCTGAAGTGGAGCCCGTTGAGGCTGTCACATCAAAACAGATGAGCCCGAAAGACAATCAGCACGTGATGGTCTCATCCGTGGGGGCGGTGCCAGTGCTATTGGTTCACTTTGGCTACTTGGTTGCCCGTGTGATTTTAGAAGAAGATGGAAAGCGCTTGGTTTAAGGTTACGCCCTTCTTCTAAAGGATTTTTCAATCAAAGGTTTTGCAAGTTGAGTAAATAACAAATCTGTATTCAGTGTTTTTGTTTTTGCTTTCTGCTTTTTTCCGTTTTTATCGGTATACCAAATGAATGCTTCATCTGAGGAGGGTTTTCTTCTCTTGATATTGAGTTTTTCTCCACTTTGAAGGTCTTCAAGTGTAAATGAATCAACATTTTTCAGGGTTTCAAACATATCGAGATGCATGCCACGCGTAATCATTCTGTATTTTTTATTACCAATAGTGACTCCGAAAGTACCCATATCACCGACTTCTCTTACATAGTGGTAGCTTAAATATTGGTCTTTTCGAGTGAATTCGAACCCCTCATTTTCAATTGAATCAGCAATGGGCTTTGTTGCCAGTTGGATTGCGCTTGTGTCTTTGTCGTAAAAAAGACGTCCTGAAAAATGAATTGGGTTTGTTGGAGCAACTATTGTATTCATTAATTTACCCTTCGTTGGTTACGGTGAGATGTTATCGGGATCGTTTTCATCTTCGAAATCTTCGTCTGAATAGTAGTCAAACACGATGCCGTTCATCAGAACACGATCACCTTCTTTGGCGTTGAGTTTTTTAAGTTCTTTGTAGACACCCATCGATTTTAAAATGTTCATCAATCGTCGTACCGCACCGTGGTTGTCCATATCGGTTACTTCAAGTAATCGGTAAATCCGGCCACCAATAACCTCGTAGAACTGAATACCCTGCTCTAACCCTTTATCAATCACTTCAAAGTCACTGTCATCGTTGGCAAAGGCGCCTTTGTCTTCTTCCACAACCTCGATCAATGTTTCTTCATGTGGGATGATTTCCAATGTTTCAAACACCGTGTGCATCAACGCATCTAAACCATCACGACTTACCGATGAAATGGCGAACACGGGATTGTTGGTGAGCTTTGAGAATTCATCTTTTAAAAATTGAATGAGTTCATCATCGGTGGCATCGGTTTTGGTTAATACAACCAATTGCGGTTTTTTAGAAAGTTTTTCACTGTAGCGCTTTAACTCTTTGTTGATCAAGTGATAGTTGTTCACAGGATCTTCGTTACTACTGATATCCACAAGGTGCAATAGTAATCGGTTACGTTCTACGTGGCGTAAAAATTCATGACCCAGCCCCACGCCATCACTTGCGCCTTCAACCAATCCTGGAATATCGGCAATCACAATGCCATCCCCATTGGGCTTTCGTACAACGCCTAAGTTGGGTGTAAGAGTAGTAAAGGGATAGTCTGCAATCTTAGGCTTGGCCGCACTAACGCTACTAATAAAGGTGGATTTACCCGCGTTAGGCAAGCCCAGTAAGCCGACATCGGCAAGCAGTTTAAGCTCAAGCTCAAGCTCACGCTCAACAGGTGTTTCACCGGGTTCAGCAAAGTGAGGTGCCTTACGATGTTGTGAGAGGAAGTGAATATTACCACGCCCCCCTCGGCCTCCTTTGGCCACCATAACTTTATCGCCCGCATCTTTTAAGTCAGCAATGGCTTCACCGGTAACAACATCCCGTATCACGGTGCCACAAGGCACCATAATAATAAGATCTTTACCGCATTTACCGTGCTTGCCTTTGCTTTGGCCACGCACGCCGTCTTCACCTTTAAAGATTTTGTTGAATTTAAAATCAAGAAGTGTGTTGAGATTGGTGGTGGCTTCCATATACACATCACCACCATTACCACCATCACCACCGGCTGGACCACCGTACTCCACAAATTTTTCTCGGCGCCATGCCACCATGCCGTTGCCCCCGCTACCAGAGGCGAGTTTGATTCGGGCTTTATCGATAAAAGAGGTCTGAGACATAACGAGTAGGTGCTTTATGTTTATCAGTTGTATTTAAGGAAGTTTAAATACAACTGATATAATAGAGTGAGGGATGAGATTGAATCCATTAGGAAACATAATTCAATTTAGTACATCTATAGTATCAGTAACATTGGTTTCATCCAACTGATTTTTACCATATACGTATATATCGGGTTTAACCCCTTAGGGAGTGGAAATTTTATGTTTAATCGTACAGGTTTAGTTTCTATTTATGCGGGTGTTGGATTGGCTATAGTGGTTAGTTTGGCTACCGTTGCGAGTCATCATTCGGCTTTTGCCCAGTTTGCAACGCCTGTTAACACCGGTGGCCCTCCTGTTCCTTCAACCAGCCCTGCTGTGCGTGTTCAAGCTGAAGCCAGACCCGTGTATTCCTTTGATATTGGTCATAATGTTAAACAGGGTGAAGTATTGCCTGTATTAATGAGTGCCCGACGAGTGGGTGCCTTGGAGCAATCCTCGATTTGGATGTATGGCAAACAATTTCCTGTATACCCTGTTCAAGGTAAAGACGGTTTTTATGAGGCGCATGTCTCTGTGGATCTGTTTAGAAAAGCCGGTGGGTATACCTTAAAGGTGCAAAACCGAACGGGTGAGACCATTCATCAGCAAAAGGTAGAAGTGGTGGATGCCCATTACCCGATTCAGAATATTCGTGTAAGTGGTAAAACCCAAGGACTCCAAGCACTTCCGGGTGAAATGGAAGCCATTGGGGCACTAAAAAAACGAGTGACTCCTGTTAAGTTTTGGGAAGGTGCCTTTGTCTCGCCCGTGCCCGACTGTCAAAATTCGCCGTTTGGTGTAAAACGTTACTATAACGGTAAACCTTCGGATAATTATCACAAGGGCGTGGATTTACGCTCGCCATCAATGCGCCCGATTAAAGCGCCAAATGCCGGTAAAGTGGTAGTACAACAAATGTTTCGCCTGCACGGTGGTACAGTGGGCTTAGACCATGGTCAAGGTATCACTTCTGTATACATTCACATGGCTAAGTTCAACGTAAAAAATGGCCAAATGGTCAACAAAGGCGATGTGATTGGTTATGTGGGCTCCACCGGTTTTGCCACAGGCCCTCATTTACACTGGGGATTATACGTCAATGGCAACCCCGTGAACCCAAATCAATGGGTTAAGGGCGTTAAAAAGTGCGGCTAAAAACCAAAACGAAAAATGACTTAGCAAAGAGGGTCAAACCTCTTGTTTAAACCAAGTTGGTTTGAGTTTGTATTTCAACCGTAATGGTATTGAAATACGGATCCACCAAGTCTCGCACGGAGGCATTCGGAGCTAATTCGAGCGCTTGATGATAATAAAGCTTTGCTGTTTCGGCTTCACCTAATCCAAAATACGCCAGTGATAACCAGTAATAAATGTCACCTTTATCATTAGTACCTTTGGTTTTTTCTAAACCTTTTTTAAGATGGTGCAAGCCTTCGGCATAGTCGCCTTGGCGCGTGAGTACTTTGCCTCGAATAGTTTGATATTTGTGGTTATCGGGTTCAATTAAAATGAGTTGCTCACTATGAATGCGTGCTTTTTTTAGCTTGTCTGGATCATCAAGTTCTAAGCTATATTTTGTCAGACGATACAACGTGGGGGCTTGCTCAATGGGGTTGGCGTCACGGCTTTCTTCCATCATTTGCATCGTACTTTCATACGCTTCTTCAGTGTTACCTTCTTTGTGTTGGACATCACACAGCATATGAAGAGCACGTCGATACGCCGTTTTGCTCAGCGCCGTTCCGAACTGAAGCAGTTCGTTTAAGAGATGAATGGCATCGTTCAGACGTCCTGATTCAACTTGTACATTGGCAAGGTTAAATAGTGTGGCTTGCCGTGTTGAAGGTTCAAGTTCTTTATCATCAAGAATTTCTTCAAAAATAATGCGGGCATTATCGTAGTCGTTTAAATGAAAGTAAGCCAACCCGAGTGTTTCTTTTGTATAGATAAGTTGGTTGTGACTCAAGTCAATTTTTTCAGCACCCATGCGTTCGGTCATCTCTAGCAGATCGAGTGAATAGCGCTTGGCATCCAAGTAATCTTTGGTTTCAAAACAACTGACAACCAAATGAAACAACGCATGCTTTCGATGACCATCGGGTAAGGGTGCTGTTTCCAAGCCTTCTTTAAGTCGATGGGCTGCTTGTCGGAAATACCGTTCTTCAACTTGGCAAATACCAATATTAACCAGCACAATGGCACGGTCTTCAGGTGCAAGTTCTTTTTCTGTATGCAGTAACGTCTGAAATAATTCTAATGCTTCGCCGTAGTTGCGTTCTTCGGTTAAGTGAAGTGCTTCGGCAAATTCAGGAAGTTGGCTTAATGAAATGCGACTGGGTGTTTTATCTCGCGTGAACTCCATGAGCAAGACAAAAACAACTAGCATGACAAAGGACACCATCTGGATATCGGGGTTGTCTCTAAAGTATAAAAAGATGGCTAAGCACGACACAATGACCACAGCCAAAATAAAGGTGTGGCTATTTGTTGTTTGTGAGGTGGTTTGTTGTTGACTCAAAACCCAAAACCTACTGGTTATAGTACTGGTTTTCTCGATGAAAAGCGCTGGAATATGGTAAGAAGGGTGGTATTGAGTGGGTATAAACCAATGTATAACTTATTTAATCAGAGCCTGAATGGTTTTAAAGTGAGGATGTTTGGCATCAACCATCCATTCAAACAGAACCATTTCAGTGTTTACAATCAAAGCGCCGGCCTGTTTCATTCGTTCTAACGCCAGTGTTTTGCTCTCGGGTTTGCGGGAGCTCACCGCATCAGCCACTACAGCCACACGGTATCCCTGCTCGATTAATTGCAGGACGCTTTGCAGTAAACAGATATGACTTTCAATACCACAAGCTAGTATCGTCCGTTTCTCAGATTCCTGAAGGGTCGTTTTAATATCTGTATCATTTAAGCAACTAAAACTCGTTTTTTCGAGTGTTTTTAGCTTGGTTTGAGACGGTAAATTAGCCAGCAATGAAGGC
>CAYGPY010000219.1:0-5182 GCA_964351765.1 uncultured Vampirovibrionales bacterium | reverse complement strand
CAACGCTTCCCATCGAACCACCCAAGTATGAAAAATCCATCACGCCAATTGCCAGTTTTTCTTTACCGATAATACCTTCACCGGTAATAATGGCTTCATTCAGCCCTGATTTTTTACGTGCCTTGACCTGGCGTTCAGCATAAGGCTCTGTATCAGTAAATTCAAGCGGATCAGCCGGAATCAAATCGGCATCCATCTCACTAAAATCATCACAAAGTAGCTTAATACGATCATAAGCCCCAAGACGAAAATGGTAGCTGCACTGAGGACAAACCGAAGCATTGGCCTCTAGCTCTTTTTTAGGAATTTGGGTATTACAGTTAAAGCATTTGGCCCAAAGACGATTAAACTCATCATCACTTAGCTTTTCATCAAGGTTCTCTGTGTTTTCAGCACTCACCTTGATATTTCGTTTTGAGGCAAACCAATCTTTTAATGGCATAACAAGCGGGTTCCTAATGTCGTTTTAAGTGGTGTTCTAATGAATGAAATCAATACGTCTAAACAGGGTTCGTATAGGTTAAAACCAAAACAGTTTTTTAAATTGCTAACTTAATCGTCGGCAGGCAAGTCACTTAACTCACGGTGATTATGCCCTGTAAAGTCTTCAGGTTCGTAGATACGAAGTTTATCATAATGCACAGGCTGACCACCAGTGCCAGGGAAGAATTTTATACCAAAGAAAGACCGTTGACGAATAAAATCATAGGCCAAGTTAAACTTCACGTTTTTTGGTCCTGCCAAGATATAGAAAGCATTGTCGGTAAGCAAGTTGTTGGCGGAGTTATCGCGAAGCGGACTAACGGTAACACGGTTGCCCACAGTGATAAAATTATTCACCCGAAACGAGTTATTCAAACGCACATTCTGACGTCCACGATAGTAGGTATCAAACAGAAATGGGGTTTCACCCACCGAGACCGCATAGTTATAAAGAACAAACGAACTAAACCGATTGCCAAAGCGCATCCGCATCGACGGACCCGATTGCCACATTCCAACAAAATCACCGGTCGAATAGGCCGCACCGGCCAGCAGCGATTGAAAACCGAAGGAGACGTGGTCATTCACCTTCACTAATGGCTTTACGTTTCTTAAGCGTGCTTGTAATTGCACACGACCCGCACTGGCAGGATCGTCATCAAACTCATCGGTATCAACCAACTCATTGGTTTGGTTATTCGGGAAGAAGTCATCTTTATAGTAACCGGCACTGGCGTAGCTATCCACTTCAAATGCGCCAAATTTTGCCACGTTTCTGGTATCGCTGACCAATGCAGCATAACCAGGACGCTCAAAGCCCAAGAAGCCACCGTTGTAATCTTCGTTAATAGCGGTTCTCAATAACGTTTTACCGTCAAAAATTTTACGTTCAGCATACAAAACAGGTTGGCCAACACTGCTGTTATAAGCAGCATCAACCAAGGTATCTTTACCACGATAGTGAGCGATACCACCGATACCCAAACCTTTATCACTATTAAATCGACCACGGCCAGAACGACTACGGCGACCACCACCAAAGGCACTGACTAAGGGTGAAAAACGAAGGGAACTATGCTTACCCGTACGGAAATCCCAACCCGGACCCGCGTATAAACCACCGTAATCGCCATCAAAACCAATATCAGGACCAAGGTACTCGGTCTCACCAGTCACAGCGTCATTAGAGAACTGGGTGCTGCCTAATGTGGCAATACGGTGTTTACCCCAATACAGCGATGGCCATTTCATATCAACCTTGGTGTAACCATCTTCCCAACGGTGAATATCAATTTCTTTTGAGTGAATGTGGAAGGTATGGTCTTTTTGCTCAATCGCCTCTTGAAGCGTAATCGCAGACTCATCATCAACGTCGCCGGAATTGAGCTGATTTTGAAAGGCAAGGCGCGACAGACTAAACTCGTCTTCAACCTCAGTGCGCACAATCTTGGCCTTAGGGTTACTGTTTTTCTTTTTCGTCACTTTTCGGCCACTTAAGGCTTGCCCTAGTGTCGTGGGATCAATCGTTAATACACCGTCTTCAAACAGATGAAAGTCATTATCCAACAAGGATTGTTTGGCACGAATACGCACATTGGACACTTGAGTCGCAATGTCGTTAATCAGTGCTGATTCACGAGTTAAGTCAATTTTAGCAAAGCTGCCTTTGGTTTCTTCGCCATTTTTTAAAATAATCACATGGCCTTCAGCAATCAGCAAATCCTGATTCTGATCATAAGTCACTTTATCAGCGAACAACTCCGAGTTCTGTTCACTAATCACCACGTGGACATCACCCGTGGCAATATACACATCACGATCTTTATCGTAATTCAGAACGTTACTATTTACATCAACCAAAACCGCCTTGGCTCGTAACGGTTTTTGAGCCGTATTGGCTGGCGTGTTTAAATCTTTCGCCAATGCCGGATCATCGAGATCTAATTCAGGAGAAATCTCCATCATCGGCATCATCATAGCTTCATCAGACAGTTCCTCTTCACTTGAGGACTGTGCCCAAACAACACTTGTACTCAACAACACCGCAATAGACAAGGCCAGCAAGCAGCTGCCAGAAAAGGTATTTCTCTTTAAGAAAGAAAAACGGGTTTGAGATAAAGCTACCAAATCAAGGCTTTCGCGTTGAGTGTGAAACATACGAGGGTTTCCTGATATTGCTTGCGGGGTCGGTCATAGCAGATAGTACTTTGGGAATCTTTAAGTAGGCGTCTATCACCCAAAAAAGTTCCTTCATTATTGATATTGAATGGCGACATATCGTGTCGGCCTATTCGTTTCAGCCAAAGCATCTGAATGTTTTCTTTACATATTGTCTCACATCCATACTGGATTGGAATAGGCCGGAGCCGAATCAGGATGTGAGCAGAACGCAAACGTGTCAAAACGAGACAATGGCGTTGAGGGTAAAAAGACGAAACACGCTGACAAATTGCCACTGATGTTACAACTTGAAACCTAAACAACGAAGTGGCGACCACCGTAGAGAATCGGCACGGCAGACTGAGCTAAAACAGGGTAGGAGTGCGCTACAAGTAGTGCTTTGGATCTGCGGTTTTACCATTCACACGCACTTCAAAGTGCAAGTGAGGGCCCGTGGCAACACCGGTAGAGCCCACATTACCAATGTGAGAACCCTTGTTTACCGACTGACCATTACGAACGTGTATCGCTGACATGTGACCGTACAATGTCACAATGTTCTTACCTTTACAATAACCATGGTTAATCATCACGGCCTTACCGTAGCCGCCCTTCCAGCCAGCAAAGATAACTTGCCCACCATCGGCACTTTTAATATGCGTACCAGCGCGAGCGGCAATATCCAAACCCGAGTGGAAACGACGACGTTTATGCACCGGGTGGTAGCGATACCCATATGGTGACGTAATTCGTCCACGCAGAGGCCAACTGATGTTACAAGAACTTTGAGTAAAGGTTTTCTTTGGATCTTTTTTGGTTAAAGCCTGAATTTGATTGGTAATTTGAGCCGATTCACGCGCCAATTGTTTTTCAGCACGCAGGAAATAATTCACATCGTTTTTAAGTTTATTACGCAATGCCGCATTCTGCTGAGCTAAACTTCGGTATTGTTGCTCTTGTACTTCGATGGTTTGAATGTTTTGAGCCAAGCTCTCTTTTTGCTGTGCCAATTGATTTTTAAGGCTGTTAAATTCATCAATTTTGGCTTTCAAATCGGCCAACATTTTTTTATCATGGTCGATCATGCGCTTCTTGTAATACATACGATCAATAAAGCCTGAGATGTCATCCGCCTCAAGTAACATGGTCAGCATGCTCACCCGTTCGCCCTGATAGATGTTTTTAAGTCGCGTCATCACCTGTTGAGTGATACGACCGCGTTCACCAATGGTGTTATCAAGCTGTTGATCGAGTGAGGATAAATTCGTTCGCGTCTCGTTGAGCATACTCTTGTGGTAATTCAACGACTTCCGCTTTTGATCGACTTGGCGCTGGGTTTGCTGGTATTTACGGTCGGCTGCTTTAGCCTCACGCTCTTTTTGCTGGCGCTTGCGCTTTAGATCGCTAGCACGCTGGCCAATACTGTTCTTCTTACTGTTCAGATCTTTAATATCAGCTTGGGCAAAACTTGGCACAAAGGCCATCGGTGCTAAAACCAACAAGCCTGAACTCAGCATCACAAGAGCGCCCAATACAACAACAACCAAGCGCTTTGCTTGGTGCGATTGCTTTACTGTGCTGGACCACCTTGACATAGGCTGATCTCTAACTCCTAAAAAAGAATGGAATATATAAACCTAGAAGAAGCTTGCGGCTACTGATATGGCTAAAAATGCGATCGCCATAAAAGCGGCAATCCATCGGGCGTTAGAACGAAAAAAATCCATAATCTATCTCATCCAATAATCATTAATGACATCATATACCGCTCAACCGAGTTTAGCTTGACTTGAGTGGTGATTGCTTATTATAGCGAACGCACGTCAATCGCCCAAGCGTTATCCTCATTGAACATCAAATTTCTCTTGATACGGTTAAGGCAATCTCAATGGTTTAGACCCTATGCAGTAACTTATGCCGTATCTTAGACCCCATTCAATACCCTCTAAGCAGTGTTGCCCCTATAAGCTCTTAAAACAGTCTAAAACATCTATATTCACTGGGTTTCATCGCTTCAATGAGCCACTTCATTATGAAGTTATATTAATCTATTCAGAGGGGATCCGAGCAAATCCCTAAAGTTTCCCCGCAAACCGACGATAGGTTATTTATCGGGAGAAACACTGATTCTTCACACTGAAAAAGACGCTTTCACCCGCATTTTGATAGAAATTGGATACAAAACGACCACACACCAATGAGATCCATACGGATAGATGAGATAGCAAACGGCTCGAATGACCTTATTTTAAAGAAGTCCGGCCAATGAAGGGTTTAATTTATGTCTAATCAAAAGCAATCTGCACGCAAACCAAGCAGAAACACCGCTTTTTCAGTTCATTTTGTGATTAAAGGCGCCGAAAAACGTCGCACCATGGCCTATGCCAAAGCAAAAATGCTTCAAAGCGAATTGGGTGTCATCCCAACCTTAGTCAGCGTAAAATAGTCAACACCGAGGTATTCACCTCATTTAAGAGAGCAGCAACCACCTTCAATTTACTCACCGACTCGACAACAACGACGACTCGCTGATAATCCC
>CAYGPY010000218.1:0-5209 GCA_964351765.1 uncultured Vampirovibrionales bacterium | reverse complement strand
GCTCTAAGGCGGTGTCTTTTTCGATGTACTGACGGTACTCATTTAACGTGGTTGGACCAATACAGTGCAGTTCACCACGGGCCAGCATTGGTTTTAGCAAGTTGCTGGCATCCATCGCACCATCACCAGCGCCTGCACCCACTACGGTGTGGAGTTCGTCAATAAAGAGAATGATCTGACCTTCGGCACTTTGAACATCTTTTAGAACAGATTTTAAGCGGTCTTCAAATTCACCTCGGAATTTGGCTCCCGCAATCAGCGCACCCATATCCAGAGACATGAGTTTTTTATTTTTTAGTCCTTCAGGGACATCGCCACGCACAATACGCTGGGCTAGTCCTTCAGCAATGGCTGTTTTACCCACTCCGGGCTCACCAATCAGAACAGGATTGTTTTTTGTTCGGCGCGATAAGACTTGAATAACCCGACGAATTTCTTCCTGACGCCCAATCACGGGGTCGAGCTTCCCTTCACGGGCGACTTCAGTGAGATCTTTGGCATATTTTTCAAGCGCCTGATAATTGTCTTCGGCGTTTTGTGAATCCACCTTGCGGTTACCACGAATGTCTTTAAGGATGGCTAAAACATTATTTTTAGTGATGTTTTGACTGGTAAAGGCTTGCTTGGTATCGCCATCGGATTCACACATCGCTAACATCACATGTTCAAGGCTAATAAAGTTATCTTTAAGTCGATGGGCTTCTTCTTCGGCAGAATCAAATAGTTTTTTAAATCGCGGTGTAATAAACACCTGTCCGTTTTCAAGGGCATTGACGGTAGCCCTCGGACGCTTTCTCAAGCCCACTTCAAGCTGATCTTTCATCTTAACCGGATCCGCGTCAAGATCGGATAATAGAGTATGGAAAAAGTTTTTTGAATCTTCTAGTAATGCAACGAGCAAATGCTCGGTATCAAGCTGATTTTGCTCAAAACGCTTTAAGATGTCTTGCGCGGTGGCAACGGCATCTTGAGTTTGGTTGGTCAATCGATTCATGTTGATCATATGAAAATACCTTTGATAGAAAATGGGTAGAGTGAAAATAAAATAAGTAACGAATTAACACCACTCTTTTTAATTATCCCGCTATTTTGTAAAAAGAACGAGAATTTTATGATGATTTAATGTTTTATCTACTTTAAAGTATTCATATAGGCTGGTTTTATTAGGTTTTTGTGGTCTAATGGAGACTCAAAGCCATGGTATTACGGCATCAAACCTGATAAAGTTCTGTAACCTTTCGATGCTCCATGGTTGATTTTATTTTGTATTTTTAATACTTTTAACTCATCACCTGGAGAGAGGTGCGTTTCATTACAATAATAAGCTTTAATTAGTTAAACCAAGTCAGGGGGACGTATTTAACAACACTGTGAGCGGATTACAGCAATCACGAGATTGAGATATTAATTAAAATAGTTTTAGGGTAATTTTTAATTATAATTCGTTTAACCTACCTTTAGGTAAGAGTTTCAGATGTTGATAGATATGTTTTATCATAAGTAGCGATAGTGAGTTGCTGCAGTGAGATAAATGACTTTGGGAGTGAGTATTCAAGGGAGATAACTATGATTTCTTTCAACCCAACAAAATCATCTGTTTCAGAGGTTCTGCTAAAGGGTAACCAACAGGGGCTTGACCGAGGCGTTGCAAAACGTGTTGAAGCGCAACCCGCGCATCCGGTTACGATTGATGCCCCAGTCATGGCTAAGCCAAATGCCAGTCTGATGCAGGTTTATTTTGGTGGTCTGGATGAAGCGAAAGAAATTATCAAAACCGGCGCTGCTCAAACCACCGATGCGGCCCACACTGAATTAATCGATTTCAATGAGTACCTTACGCGTGTGTACGACAATCCACGTATCGTAAGAAACTCACCACAACGTATTTACGACATGATTGCCGAGCAAGGCAAAGAGGCCGTTGAGCTTCGTAATGACGCTGGCGAAAAAATCTGGGAAATGAAGAGTGATTCAGGCGACAAGATTTTCACCTATAACTTCTTCACCAACCCTGAACATGGTGAAGACTCCATGTTTGGTGCCGAACAAACCCTTCACAGTTTGGTTAAAGCCTTTGAACAAGCTGCCATTGGTGCAGAATCCTTCAAGCGTATTATTGTTTTAGTTGGACCCGTTGGTACGGCTAAGTCAACCACTGCTCGCTTGATCAAAAAAGGCTTAGAACACTATACCCGCAAGCAAGACAATGCGTTGTATAACCTTGAATGGCATAACCTTCCAGAAAAAGTTTCCAAGAAACTAAAACTGGGTCAGGGCGATGACGGCGAATGGTTTAACACCGTAATCGAAGATCACCGTATCGACCCATTGGCGTTGATTCCAGATGCCAAAGGAGCAAATGGTATCAATCCCCGCCAAGCGGTTTTTGCTGATTTGAACGCAACGTTTGCTGAAAAAACAGAAGGTGAACGCGCTCCTTACGAATTAAAGATGCGTGGTGAATTACCACCTAAGTCAAAATTGGTATACGAAACCCTGAAAGAGCACTACCAAGACGAAGGTGTTGAGCCTGATCTGGTTGATGCAAAAATCCGTAGTCACGCAATGGCACGTCGTGTTGTGTTTGACGAAATGGATCGTGTGGGTGTTGGTACCTACATGCCAAAAGATGAAAAGAACCAAGATAGTGAAGAATTAAACGGTGGTACCGACTTTGGTAAATTGGCCGAATACGGCGATGAGACCCACCCGTTTGCCAAACACTACCGTGGTGAATTCAGTATTGCTCAACGTGGTTTCTTTGAGGGCGTTGAAGTCTTCAAGATGCAAGAAGAATTCTTGTATGATTTCTTATCAGTAGCCACAGAGCGTGTTATTAAGCCTAAGCACTCGGCTCAAATTCCAACCGACGTTATGGTGATGGGTCACACCAACATTCCTGAATACTTCCGTGTATTGGGTAACCCACGTATGGAAGCGCTTCGAGATCGTGTTATTGAGATTCCGTTCCCGTATGAAACCAACTACAAGAACGAAGCGATGATTCAGAGCAAAACGTTCTTAAAGCTTGCTCAACAAAAAGGCTACAGTGTCGCACCACACACACTTGATATTCCAGCGATGTGGGCTGTTGCAACACGCTTGGATGAAAGCAAGAAATTCGATCTGTCGAATATGCTTGATAAAGTAAAGCTTTATAATCAGGAAACCAATGACAACAATACATTGGGAACCTACAACGCCGAGAAGCAAGCTGTTCGTAATGATGCTGACTCTGAAGAAGGTATTAAAGGTGTATCACCACGTTACCTTCAGGTGGTTAACTCCGATGCGTTAACACACTCAAAATCAGATGAAACGAAAACTATTACACCATTTATGATTCTTGACATTATCGAAGACAAAATTAAATCTCCGATTCTTCAAGATGAACGTCGCCCTGAGTATATGAACTTATTGGCTCAAGCGCGCTCACAACTAAAAAGTGCCATCCGTGCCGACATCACTGAAGCACTTCGTCGTGATACGCAAGACATTGAAACGATGTTCCAGGCTTACATTAAGAACCTTAAGCTTTGGGGCAATGAAGCAACAGAAACCCAAGCCAATACACAATTGATGGAAGTGGTTGAAAAACTATCCGATACCGACTTAGCCAATACAGATTCTAAAGCGTTTAGAGACAAGTTGCTTAGACGTCTTGGAACAGGTGAAAACTTGTCTGTTGAAAGCATTCCTCAGTTCCGTGAAGGCATCGTGAAGTATATGTACCAAGTGATTACCAGCGAAATTGAAGGTATTGAGCCTGAATATTTAATTCAGCACCTGACTCAATTGCCTGAAAAATCAGATGGTACTAAGTACGATGAGGCATCAGCCAAACAAGTTCTTGATTTTTTAACAGACGCACTTTAAGTTAAGGGGTTATCGTCACCGCTGTGATTACACATTTCACATCTGCGTTAACAGGCAACCCAACTCAACGAGCTAAGAAAAACACCTTGGCTCAACAGGGTCCTGCTTTAAGCGTTCAACAAACACCTTCTGTGGTAAACACGCCTCAGACGTTGTTTGGCGATCGGTTTGAAAAGCAAGACAATACATCACTTCGTTTTGCTGGCACAGGTCGCTACGGTAATGAAGTGGTGCTGTTGAATAAGGTTGATACAACTGACGCGCCACTCGAACTAAAAAAACTGGTTGAAGCTAAGGATAAGATCGAAGCCAAGGCAAAAGAATTTGGGTTAACCCCACTACCGGTTCGCTATTACCTGATGCCTCCAGAGCGATTCTTTAGTGTTGCAGCTCGTGATGGCTATCCCGACAGATATTCGCATTATTCTTGGGGACGTGAATTTAAAGACTTGAAGCGTGATTACGATCATGGACTCCGTCGTTTTTATGACACGGTTGGATTTAACGCCCCTGTGTATTCCTACTTGATGGATGTTCTTGATACACACGCATTGCAAGCCAATATGGCTAAAGCGGTTTCAAATAGTGACTTTTTTGCAAATAATCTCAACTTTAGTGAGTTTTCTAAAGACGGTGTTGCAAGACTGCGTAACAATGCTGAGCGCATGCGTGAATTAACGAGCACTGAAGGTGTTGGGCCTGATGTGATGAAATCCTTTTTAACAAAAGCTCATTCTGTGCGCTTTTTAGTAGAACCTGTTCGCCCTGGGCGCTCGCTTTCTAAAACCACAAAACCAACCTCAGGCAAACCGGATCGTGATGTGCTGGCTTATGTGATTCAGAATTCACATGTATTAAAAGACTGGGAAAAAGAAGCTTTATCGATCGTGCGTGATGAAAGCTACACGGTATTGCCTTCAATGCGAACCAAAGTTATGCGTCACGGCTGGTCCGCATTTTGGAATGAAAAACTCAACTTAGAAAATCCTGAATTGGCTGATTTCTCAAAGGCTGTACCAGAAGCAAAATACAATGCCGAAGTTTTTAGACCTGGTAAGGTCAGTATTAACACTTATTCTTTAGGTTATGAGATTTTCAAAAGTATTGAAGATCGTTGGAATAAAGGTCATCATGGCGATGAATGGGATCAAGCAGACTCGTTCTTTAAAGAGATGATGAAAGATAATGGTGATGGTAAGGGCATTGAAAAAGCGTTTGATGTACGTCGTCTAGAAGATGATGCCAGCTTTATTCAGCAGTATTTAACGCCTGATGTTGTCCATAAACTTAATGCTTACACGGTTTCACCTGATGAGAAACAAACCCACAAGCA
>CAYGPY010000217.1:0-5223 GCA_964351765.1 uncultured Vampirovibrionales bacterium | reverse complement strand
ATTAAAACCCATCGTCAAAGACGAGCAACTCGAAAACATTGCCGTGTGTGGCGCCGACGTGCGTGTTGACATTTTATTCAGCTCCACGGCTGACCCTAGTAAGGAAGACGTATTGGCAAAATCTCGTGAAGCATTAAAACAACTCGACGGTGTTGGAAACATCAACGTAGGCGTGTCCACCAAAACACCCTTTGCTAAACCTGGGGCTCCTGCCGGTGCCCCTTCAGCAGGAGCACCCCCTCCATCGGGCGTGGTTCCGCCAAACCCAAAACAAGTGATTCCGGGGATCAAACATATCATTGCTATTTCCAGTGGTAAGGGCGGCGTTGGTAAAACCACGGTATCGGTTAACTTGGCCTGTGCCTTAGAAAAACAAGGCAAAAAAGTGGGCATCTTGGACGCCGATGTATACGGGCCAAACGTACCAATTATGATGGGTTTGCGCCAAGCTAAACTCGGCCAAAGCGATCAAAACAAATTGGTTCCGCCTGAAAACCACGGCGTTAAAGTCGTGAGTATAGGCTTCTTGGTAAAAGAAGAACAGCCTGTTGTATGGCGTGGCCCAATGCTTGATAAAATTATTCGTCAATTCCTAACCGATGTTGAATGGGGCGAACTCGATTACCTGTTAATCGATTTACCACCAGGCACCGGTGACGCACAGCTCACCATTATGCAAGCCGCAACCTTAAGTGGCGCCATTATCGTAACCACCCCTCAAGAAGTGGCCATTCACGATAGTAAAAAAGGCTTGGCGATGTTCCGTTCACAAAACGTGCCATTGCTTGGTGTGATTGAAAACATGAGCTACTTCCGTGGCGATGACGGTAAAGAATACGAAATCTTTGGCCGTGGCGGCGGAAAAAAAGCAGCCGAACTGCTTGAGGTTCCTTTCTTGGGTGAAGTGCCAATCGTATCTCAGCAACGTGCCAAAGCCGATGAAGGCTTCCCTGTGGTAACCTACGAGCCTGACGGCGAGCAAGCAAAACGCTATATGGCTATTGCCGAGAAAATGGCGAATACCATCAATGCCAATACCCCTGAACTGGCGAGCGTTTAGTCGCCCTTCAAACAGCAATAGGTTTTATTACTGATGAACGTTTCTGTTATTGATGGCTGTATTGCGTGCGGGGCATGTGAATCGATCTGCCCCGATGTCTTTGAGGTGCTTGATACCTCTTACGTGACTATCGCCGCTGTGATGGGCAATGAGGATGCATGCCGAGAGGCGTCGGATGTGTGTCCTGTCAGTGTGATAAAAATTGAAGATTAAATATTGAAAAATCAAAAGGAATCGTCCATGACAACTCAAAACAAATTGGCCAACGCATCGAGCTCTTATTTACGAAGTGCGGCGCACCAGCCGATTGACTGGTATGAGTTTACGGATGAAGCCTTTGAAAAAGCACGCATTGAAGACAAGCCGATTTTACTTGATATTGGTGCGGTGTGGTGTCATTGGTGCCACGTCATTGATCGTGAGTCCTATGAGAATGACGAGATTGCCAAACTCATCAATGACAACTATATCGCTGTGAAAGTTGATAGAGACGAGCGCCCCGATGTGGATGCACGCTATCAACAAGCTGTTCAAAGCATCAGCGGACAAGGAGGCTGGCCACTCACGGGTTTTTTAACTCATGACGGGCGTGTGCTTTATGGCGGCACGTATTTCCCGCCTCATGTGATGAAGCAACTGCTTGAACGTATGGCAGCCACCTACAAAGAAAATCACGATACTATTTTTGAAAAGCCCCCAGAGTATCTCAAGTTTTTAGAAGACGATCACAATCTAGACGACACAACCTCAGACGAACCCACCGTCGAACTGAATGATGCCATGCTCGATAAAATTATGGCCTCGGCAAAGAAAATGACCGACCCTAACTTTGGTGGGTTTGGTGTACAGCCAAAGTTCCCACACTTCAGTGGTCTTGAATTACTCATTACACGCTATCATCATGCGCCAACTGATGAACTTAAAGAACTGATTACAAAAGCCTTGGATGCAATGGCTCACGGTGGTATTTATGATCAGGTGGCCGGTGGCTTGCATCGTTACTCAGTGGATCGCGAGTGGCACGTGCCTCATTTTGAGAAGATGGCCTATGACAATGCCGAAGGCTTAAAAGTTTATGCTCAAGCCGCTCGCTTGTTTGATAACGATTTATACAGAAACATTACTAGTGATATTGCTAACTGGATTCTTCGTGATTTATCCGACAGCAAACAAGGTGGGTTTTACGGCAGCCAAGATGCGGATATTAATTTAGATGATGATGGCGATCACTTTACGTGGACCGTGGAAGAAATCACCACGGCGCTCTCTTCTGATGAAGCGGGCTTGATTGCCTTGTATTATGACGTGGATGAAAAAGGTGATATGCACGATCGTCCGGGTCGTAATGTGTTGCGTATTAAACGCACACTTGAAGAATGCGCCGAGCTTCTTAAAAAAGATGTTGCCACGATTGAAAGCACATTAAAAACCGCAAAAGAAAAACTACTGGCTCAGCGTCAACAACGTGAGATTCCGTTTATCGATACCACCCTGTACACCAACTGGAACGGCATGATGATGAGTGCCTTCTTTGAAGCTGGAACACTATTGAGTAAACAAGAGTGGGTTGAATTTGCGGGTCTGACGCTAAACCGATTCTTAAAAGATTACTATCAAGAGGGCGAGTATGTACTTCACGCGCGCACTGAAGGCGATGACAACACCACCCCAATTGACGGCACACTCGATGATTATGCTCAGCTTTCTGAAGCGTGTTTACAAGGTTATTTTGCGACGGGTAATATCACCTATTTCCACGCAGCAAAAGATATAATGACTATGATTCGCTCTCGTTTTGAAGACAAACAATTTGGTGGCTTTACCGACTTGCCTGTGCGAGATAAAAACAACGAGCGCATTCCTCGTTTGGGTTTACTCAACATTCCACGCAAGCCCGTTGAAGATAATCCATCATCAAGCCCAAATGGCACAGTCTTAAAGGTGCTCGCGATACTGGCTTATCTAGCTAACAATGACGAGCAAACCTCTCTAAACGAATCGCTTATCAAAGGTTTAAAATACTTTGCACCCAAAGTAGAAACACACAGCTTATTTGTAAGCGCCGTAGCCATTGCGTTACAACGTTATTTGCATCCACCCCTTAAAATAGAGCTAGTAGGTGAGTGTGCCAATTTAATTGAGGAAGCCCGTCACACGTATTATCCCGGTAAGGTGCTGTCATATAACCGTAGGGAGCTTGATACGAGTGAAGCTCGCTTGTGCAAAGGTACCCAGTGCCACGCTCCTGCTCGTTCGTTAAGCGAACTTCAACAGCAGGTCAGCACATTAAGCCAAGCAAACGAAACGGTTGCCGGTTAAAGAACCAACAACCGTTTCAAAATTAATCACGTTTAGTTTAGTTTTTGTGTCTATTCACGTTGACCTAAACGCCTTTATACCAGTGCCAAGCTTTTTGAGGCAATCTCTTTTACGTTTTTAGAGGTGGCATTTTCTAAAATACGCTCAAGAGCGGTTTTCATTAACCCTTGACGCACCGCATCATATTTGTGAGGTGTTGCCAAACGCTTGGTTAAACCCGCTGCTAGCATTGGGTTAAACTTATCGATCTCAATAATTTGATCGGCCAAGAACTGATATCCCGATCCATCTTTCCTGTGGAAGTGAATCAAATTAGAGGTGAAAGCACCAACCAAGCTTCGTACACTATTTGGATTCTTCGCATCATACAACGCATGATTTTGAAGCGCTTTCACTTCACTGAGCACATCGTCTCTGTCAGCCAATGCCTGATCACTAAACCACTGATTCATCGCCAATGGATTGTCTTTCAACTCATCGTGAAAGGCATCCAGTTTCGACTTACGTGTACCGGCATCCGCATGGTTCAGTACGTGCCCCATTGCATTACGAATATCGGTCATATTGTGATTTAGATCGTATTGCGCCACGGCCAGCGGAAGATGACGTTCTGGGTTCGCTGCCATCAAGTAGGCCAACGCGGTATTTTTAATACTACGTTCACCGGCATCCTTTACATTCCATTGGTAATCGCGTGACTCTGTTGAACGACTGTTACTAAAGCGCGCTAGCAATAGTGGCTCCAAAGCATTACCAATGGCTTCACGGGCTTGTTTACGCGCCTGATAAATCGCATCGATATCAACGTTGCCTTCAGGATACAACTCAGACAAATACGTCATACTTGGCAACGCCAAGGTGCGTGCAACCAGCGCTGAATCCAGCGATGTATCATTCAACACCGATTTAAAGGCTTCAATTAATCGCGTATCCACAGGAATATTTTGACCGTCTTGAATGGCTTTCACTTGTTCCTTCAACACGTCAATGCCTAACTTCTGTGCAGCATCCCAACGATTAAAACCATCGTTATCGTTGGCCATTAAGAACGTGAGATCATCTCGGCTGTAATCAAACGTTAGCTTCACCGGCGCCGACCAATTACGCAATAAAGATGGCACAGGTTTTTCAGGCACATTTTTAAAGACGAAAGTGGTTTCATCATTTTTTAAATTCAAAATATCATCATTGGTTAGCAACGCCTTTTGATCCGAAGCCAACTCTAATGGCATATCATTTCCGTTACTATCCAACAAACCGACACGAACCGGAATATGGAAGGCATCTTTGGTTGGTTGCCCCGGTGTGGCCGGTGTGGATTGCTTGATGGTGAGCTTGTACTCTTTAGTACTCGCATCATACGCATCCGTCACAGTCAAAGTTGGTGTACCGGCTTGGTTGTACCACGTACGTTCAAAGTGGCTCAAGTCTTGCCCTGACGCATCTTCCATGGCTTTGACAAAATCTTCGGTGGTCACCGCTTGGCCATCATGGCGATCGAAGTACAAGTCCGATCCCTTACGAAAATCTGCTTCGCCCAACATCGAGTGAATCATCCGAATAACTTCAGCACCTTTTGAATACACAGTAGGGGTGTAAAAATTTTCAATCGATCCAACAGAGGAAGGACGAATAGGATGCGCCATTGCACCAGCATCTTCAGGGAATTGTGAGGTACGCATACCCGTCACATCATCAATTCGTTTTACGGGGCGTGAGTTCAAATCCGAGGTAAATTCCTCATCACGAAATACGGTAAAGCCCTCTTTTAATGAAAGTTGGAACCAGTCACGACACGTTACCCGATCACCCGACCAGTTATGAAAGTATTCGTGACCCACTAC